>NZ_JBBCVW010000004.1:0-274407 GCF_037146215.1 Microbacterium sp. MMO-56 | reverse complement strand
CGGACGCCCCAGCCCGGCGCACCACGCACCCCCGGGGCACCACACCTCCACGGGACCGCCTCACCCCGGCGAGTGTCCACGACGCGCGGCGCGACAACCCCGTCCGGCGGCACGTCCTGGACACTCGGCGGATGCAGGAGGGCGGACGCTCCACCCCGGCGCTCCACACGCCCCGGGCGCACCCCACCTCCGCGGGGCCGCCGCACCCCGGCGAGTGTCCACGACGCGCGGCGCGACAACCCCGTCGGGCGGCGCGTCCTGGACACTCGGCGGATGCAGGAGGGCGGACGCTCCAGCCCGGGGCACCACGCACCCCCGGGGCACCACACCTCCGCGAGGCCGCCGCACCCCGGCGAGTGTCCACGACGCGCGGCGCGACACCCCGTCCGGCGGCGCGTCCTGGACACTCGGCGGATGCGGGAGGGCGGAAACCGGGCACATGCGGGCGCGGCGCAGCACCCCCGTGCGTCGACGCACGATCGGGCGCGAGCGGGGAAGGCGGGCACGACGCGGGCCGCGGCGCGCGCGGCGCGAGAACAGGAGGACCGGCGAACGCAGGACGCCTCGCCGGGCGAATGTCCTGCCCCGGACGATCCTCCTGCGCCGGGCGGCGCGAGCCGCGGCGGCGCGGAGGCGCGAGCCGCGGGGGTCAGACGCGGAGGGCGGCCTCGTCCTGGGCGACGCGGGCCATGGCGCGCTCGACGGCATCGACGTCGCGCACGGCGCCCTTGTCGGCCGAGAGCGCCATCGCGGCGTATGCCCGGAGCGCGGGCGAGACGACGCGCTCGCGCGAGCGGGGGCGGTAGCCGCCGTCCTCGAGCAGGCGCGCCCGGCGCTCGTCCAGCACGGCGGCGTCGACCTCGAGCGAGATCGCCCGCGTCGGGATGTCGATCGAGACGATGTCGCCGTCCTCGACGAGGGCGATGACCCCGCCGGACGCGGCCTCGGGCGAGACGTGCCCGATCGAGAGCCCCGAGGTTCCACCCGAGAAGCGCCCGTCCGTGATGAGCGCGCACTGCTTGCCGAGGCCGCGGCCCTTCAGGAACGAGGTCGGGTAGAGCATCTCCTGCATGCCGGGGCCGCCCTTGGGACCCTCGTAGCGGATGACGACGACGTCGCCGGCCTTCACCTGCTTGGCGAGGATCTTCTCGACCGCCTCGTCCTGCGACTCGCACACCACGGCGGGGCCGGAGAAGGTCCAGATCGACGGGTCTACGCCCGCGGTCTTGACGACCGCGCCGTCGACGGCGATGTTGCCGCGGAGCACCGCGAGTCCCCCGTCGGCCGAGTACGCGTGGGCGACGTCGCGGATGCAGCCCTCCGCGGCATCCTCATCGAGCGCGGTCCAGCGCTCCGACTGCGAGAACGCCGTCGAGGACCGACGCCCGCCGGGGGCGGCGTGCCAGAGATCGAGCGCCTCCTCCGAGGCGCTGCCGCCACGGATGTCCCACTCCCCCAGCCACGCGTCGAGGCCGTCCGCGTGCACCGTGTGCACCGACTCGTCGAGGAGACCGCCGCGGCGGAGTTCGCCGAGGATGGCCGGGATGCCCCCGGCGCGGTGGACGTCCTCCATGTAGTACATGCGGCCGTAGGCGGGGTTGGGGGCGACCTTCGCGAGGCACGGGACGCGGCGGGAGATCGCGTCGATCTCGTCGAGGCCGAAGTCGACGCCCGCCTCGTGGGCGGCGGCGAGCAGGTGCAGGATCGTGTTCGTCGACCCGCCCATCGCGATGTCGAGGGTCATCGCGTTGGCGAAGGCGCCCGGGGTCGCGATGCTGCGGGGCAGCACCGAGGCGTCGTCCTCGTCGTAGTAGCGGTGGGCGAGCTGCACCGCGAGGGCGCCGGCCTTCTCGTAGAGGGCCTTGCGCGCCGTGTGGGTCGCCAGCACCGACCCGTTGCCGGGGAGCGAGAGCCCGAGCGCCTCGGTGAGGCAGTTCATCGAGTTGGCGGTGAACATGCCCGAGCACGATCCGCAGGTGGGGCAGGCCTGCTCCTCGATGCGCTGGATGTCGGCGTCGGAGATGTTCTCGTTGACGGCATCCGAGATCGCGTCGACGAGATCGAGCGTGCGCACCGAGCCGTCGGTGAGGACGGCGCGGCCGGACTCCATCGGTCCACCCGAGACGAACACGACCGGGATGTTCAGCCGCAGGGCCGCCATGAGCATGCCGGGCGTGATCTTGTCGCAGTTCGAGATGCAGACCAGGGCGTCGGCGCAGTGCGCGTTGACCATGTACTCGACCGAGTCGGCGATGAGGTCGCGCGAGGGCAGGGAGTACAGCATGCCGCCGTGGCCCATCGCGATGCCGTCGTCGACGGCGATCGTGTTGAACTCGCGCGCGATGCCGCCCGCGGCGTGGATCGCCTCGGAGACGATCCGGCCGACGGGTGCGAGGTGCGTGTGGCCGGGGACGAACTCGGTGAAGCTGTTGGCCACCGCGATGAGCGGCTTGCCGAAGTCGGCGGCGTCGACGCCGGCGGCGCGCAGCAGTGCGCGGGCGCCGGCCATGTTGCGGCCGTGGGTGACGGTGCGGGAGCGAAGGGCGGGCATCCCCTTATTCTGCCCTGCCCGGAAGCGTCTCCGTCCGCGTCGTCGACAGCTCGTCCACGACGGCGCGCGCGCCGCGCACCGCGATCGCCACGCTCATGAGGGTCGGGTTCATGGTGTTCGCGGTCGGAATGGTGCCGTTGCCTCCGATGACGAGCCCCTGAACACCCCACACCCGTGAGAAGGGGTCCGCGACGGAGGTGCCGTCGTCCGCGACGCCGAGGCGGGTCGTTCCCATGTAGTGCAGGCTCGAGCCGTTCGGCAGCAGACGCGGCGGGGCGACGAACGTTCCCAGCGCGTTCCCCGCGCGCTGCAGATGCTCGGTGGCGGCCGCGATCTCCGCCTCCTCGGTGTCGGTCAGGGCGTACTCGATGGTCATGTTCGGCAGGCCCCGGTAATCCGTCTCGTCATCATGGAAGCGGACGCCGTCCTCCCACCGCGGATGCTTGCGCACGCCGTACCCCATGTTCACGTAGCCCCACGCGTTGCCCGCGTGGGGGTGGGCCGGATCGAGGGCGAACGGCGGGTTCTCGGCGTACATGACCTGCAACGAGAACGGATGCTCGGGCTCCGAGAACGGGATGCGATTGACCGCGGCCACCGGATCGATCGGGTTGTGCGAGCGTCGACCGAGCTCGGCGCGAAGGTCGTCCTCGGTGGCGAAGCGTCCCATCCGCTCGGCGTCCAGAGCGACCGTGCAGATGACGACGTGATGCTCGGTGAGGAACCGCCCCAGGGCCGCAGGGCGGATGCCCGAGGCCCACAGCAGTTGGGGCGTCCGGAACGCGTCGGCCGCGACGACCACGACATCGGCGGCGAAGGCGTACTCGCTGTGCGCACGCAGATCCTCGACGATGACCCCGGTCACGCGGTCGCCGTCGCGCTCGAGGCGCCGCACGAGCGAGAGGTCGCGCAGCTCGAACCTGTGCGACAGCGGCGATGCGGGATCGATGAGCGGCCCGAGGACGACGTCGGCGCCGGCCCAGCGCATCGACCCGTCCGGCTGCGGGTCGCCGGCGACGGGAAGCGTCGAGGCGCCGTATCCCTCGGGCAGCTCGGCACCGAACTCCTCGTCCAGCAGCGAGCGGATCGCGTCGCCGACGGCCGAGTCCGCGAAGGCCGCGCTCTGGACGTGCAGCAGGCGTCCGGCTTCCGCGACGAGGTCGTCCCATTCGTCGTCGGCGACGAACGGCAGCTTCTCGCTGAAGGCGGGGGCGGGGGTCGCGCAGGTCCAGTGCGCACCCTGCCCGCCCACGTTGGTCGCGGCGGCGGCCGCGGGGAATGTCGGTGCGTGCGCGGAGCCGGCACCCCCGAAGTCGAGCAGGTGCGTGCCCTCGCGCGCTGTGAACATACCCTCCACGACGACGCCCGCGGGGATCCCGAGGGTCTCCCGGTGGGATCCCGACTGCGGTCCCTGCGACATCTGCCGCGCCACGCGCTTGGCCTCGGGGTCCGCGATGTTGCGCACGCTCTCGCCCGGGATCGCGGTCAGCTGAGGTCCGGCCTCGAACATCACGACGCGTGCGTCGGGAGAGCCTTCGAGGATGACGCGCGCGTATGCCGAGCCGATGGGACCGGAGCCGACGACGGCGACGACGGGATGGGTGCTCATGTTCTCTCCTTCGAGACGTGGTGTGAGGAATGGGGATGGGTGTCAGACCGTTGCGGGACGCGCGGTGCCTGTCTGCTCCACCGATGCGGGATCAAGATGCTCGGAGAGCGTGCCCGCGGGCAGGAGCAGCGCGACGACGAGACCGAGCAGGTTGACGGCGGCGAGGACCAGGAAGACGGGCGCGAACACATCGTGGTAGATCACCGCGACCTCGGCGCGGAGCGCCGCGGGCAGCGCCCGAGCCGCCTCGGGCGTCAGCGAGGAGGCGTCCACCGCCGCCGGGAGCGCCGCGGCGACACCGACACCGATGACACCGCCGATGACCGCCGTGGCCACCGTGGCGCCGACCTGACGGACGAGGTTGGTCGTGGCGGTGATCGCGCCGAGCTCACGGCGCGGTGCGGCGCTCTGCGCGATCGCGAGGATCAGGCTCATGAAGCTCCCGGTGCCGAGCCCCACCACGCCCATGACGACCGCGGGGACCCCCAGCGGGAGACCCGGTGGCAGCAGCCCCATGACGCACAGAGCCGCCGCACCGAGAGAGGTCCCGACGATCGGATACACGCGATAGCGGCCGGTCCGGCTCGCCCGAGAGCCCGTCACGAGGTTGGCGGCGAGCATGCCGAACACCGTGGCGATCGGGACGATGCCCGACACGGTCGCCGAGGTGCCGTAGGCGAGCTGAACGTACGTCGGCAGGTAGGACACGACGGAGAACAGCCCCACGCCGATGATCGCGGACAGTGCGACCGCACAGGCGATCGTCCGGTTCGCGAGCGACCTGACCGGCACGATCGGCTCGGCCGAACGGAACTCGATCACCAGGAAGACCGCGAAGGACACGCCGGCGAGCACGAGCACGAACAGGGCGGCGAGGGATGCGCGCGGGTCGGCCGCCCACGTGACGCCGAGGACGAGGGCGACCATGGCCACGGCGAACACGGCGGCACCGGCGACGTCGACCCGCCGGCGCGCGCTGGGGACGACGTGGGGAACGGCGTAGGCGGCGAGCGCGAACGCCGCGAGGCCGACCGGGACGTTGATCCAGAACACCCACGGCCATCCCCAGTAGTCGGTGATGAGACCGCCCAGGACGGGCCCCACGACGATCGCCAGCGGGAAGGCGGCACCGATCATGGCGAGCAGCCGAGGGCGATCCCGCGGGGGTGCGACGTAGGCGACGATCGTCTGCGACATGAGCTGAAGCCCCGCCGAGCTCATGCCCTGGAGCACGCGCGCCGCGATCAGCTGCGTCATGTCCTGCGCGAAGCCGCAGGCAAGGGAGGCGACGACGAAGACGGCGAGCGCGATGAGGAACACCTGCCGCGGTCCGACGACGTCGCCGAGCTTGCCGATGACGGGGAGCACGACCGTCGCGGCGAGGGTGAAGCCGACGACGACCCAGGCCATGTGCTCGAGTGCGCCGAGTTCGCCGGCGACGGTCGCGAGCGATGTGGAGACGACGGTGTGGTCGAGGGCGCCGAGGAACGAGACCGTCAGGAGCGAGCCGACGAGGATGCGGAGACGGAGCGGAGAAAGATGCATGTGCGTCACCCGAGAGATCGGGCCGTCGACGCGACGGTGTGTGCCCGGCGCGGCTCTGTCCGCGGCGGAACGGGTTCGCGCGCGAACCCCGACGTCCCCTTCACTCTAGTCAGACTTAGGCGTGAAAGCAACCAAAGTACGTCACTCGTGCGAGACGAGGATCTGGCGTGTCTCCAGCTGCACGGCCCAGCCCTCGATCGTGCCGGAGTTCTCGTACTCTTCGATCTGCAGGATCCGGCGGCCCCGGTCGACATCGTGCGGCAGGCGGGCGGTGACGAACGCGGCGAGCGTCAGCCACGCGTTCTCCTCGAACGCGATGCCCTCCACCACCAGAACGTTCGCATCGACGACCTCCCGCGCCTGCGCCGCCGAGCGCGGCGAGGCGGATCCGACGGCACGCGCGCCGTTGACCTTGTTCGCCGCGACGATCCCGGCCGCCCCCTCGTCGACGACGAGCAGGCCGAACGCGTCGACCCCGGCGTCCTGATCGGTCACGACCGCCGTGCCCACGCGTATCGCGAACACCGGGTAGTCGTCGCCGGGATCGAGCTCGTCCGCTCCGTGCCAGACGACCTCGTGCCCCGCCGCGCGGGCCCGCGCCTCGAGGGCCCGGCCGAGCTCGTACCCGCCGTGATCGGCGGCGACATGGATGCGTGTCATGGTGTGTCCCCCTCGGATGGGTCGGATGCCGGGCCGCGCGTCACACCGGAGGTGCGACGAACAGCCCCTTGTCGATGTCGTTGAACGATTCGCGCGCGATGAGCTCGCTCATCGCCTGCGCCGTGCCCCACTGGTCCTGACTGGACACCTGCGTCATGTCGAGGCGGTGCGGCTCCCAGGTCTCCTCGTCGAGGACGGCGAGCTCTGTCGTGTACTCGATCGTGTTGCCGGCGGGACTGAGGAAGTAGGCGAACGTGTTGTCGCCGGCGTTGTGCCGGCCGGGCCCCCAGATCATCCGTGCGCCCGAGCGCAGGATCTTGCCGGCGCCGCGCATCCACTCCTCGATCCCCCGCATCTCGAACGAGAGGTGGTGGAGCGAGTGGTGCGGCCCCTGCGCGATCGCGAGCGAGTGGTGCGTCGGATTGCACCGGAGGAAGTGCATCATCGGGCCACCGTCGGGGCGCACGAGCGAGTCGGAGATGTCGAAGTCGAGGTGTTCGATGTACCAATCCGCCGACCGCTGCAGGTTCGCGGAGTTGAACACGACGTGCGAGAGCTTCGCCGGGATGGGCTCGCGCTCACGGATCTTCCTCGCCTGCCGCGTCCGGTAGCCGACCGAGAACTCCAGCACGCGTCCGTCGCCGTCGAAGACGCGGAAGCCCCGCCCGCCGTCGAACGCATCGAGCTCGCGGATCTCGTGCACGAACTCCACGCCCTCGGCACGCAGCTTGTCGGCGAGCGACGTCAGGTCGTCGCCGGTCGCGACCGCGAAGCCGACGAGGTCGATGCGCTTCTCCCCCGCACGCAAGCGCAGGATGTACGGCTCCGTCGACCCCTCGGCCGCCAGGTAGCTGAGCCCGTCTTCGGCATGGACCTCGGTGAGCCCCCAGAAGTCACGGAAGAAGTCGCGCTCGGTGGCGAAGTCGGGCACCGCGAGGGCCGCGTAGCGGAGGTGGGACACGAGTCGTCGGGTCATCGTCGACTCCTCTCTCTCAGATGGTTCGGTGTCGGGTGCGGGGACGGGCCACCGCGGGCGGAAGGGACGGCGCGGGAACGCACGGCCCGACCCGGGCGACGAGCTCGCCGATGCCCTCGACGGCGAGGGCGACCTCGTCGCCCTCGCGCAGCGGCGGCGGGGTGAGGGCGCCCGCCCGCCCCCACAGCTCGCCGAGGCATCCCCCGCCGCCGACGGTGCCCGAACCGAGCACGTCACCGGGGACGACGCGGGAGTTCCGCGAGGCGTAGGCCACGAGAACGGAGAAGGGCCAGCCCATGTGGGAGACGAGGTCCTCGCCGATGAGCTCGCCGTTGACGCGCACCTCGGCACGCACCGCCAGGAAGCCGTCGGCGTCGAGGAACCCCGCGAGCTCGTCGGCGGTGACGATCCAGGGTCCGAGCGACGTGCCGAAGTCCTTGCCCTTCGCGGGGCCCAGGCGCACCTTCATCTCCCGGCTCTGCAGATCGCGAGCGGACCAGTCGTTCATGATCGTGTAGCCGAAGATGTGGGATGCGGCGCGCGCGGCGTCCAGGTTCCGTCCGTCCGAGCCCGACACGCCCCCGACCACGGCGGCGACCTCGAGCTCGAAGTCGAGACGTTCGGTCATCGGAGGCGCGACCGGCTCGCCGGGGCCCAGGATCGTGTGCGGGTTCGTGAAGTAGAAGGTCGGCGCCTCGTACCACTCCGGCACGACCTCGCTCCGCCCGTCGACGCTCGCCGATACCCCCTCCACGTGCTCCTCGAACGCGACGAAGTCGCGGACGGAGGCGGGCACGAGCGGCGCGAGGAGCGTCACCGAACGGAGCGGACGCGCCGTGCCCTCCCCCTCGCGGAGCGCGTGCTCGCGCAGCGCGATCGCCGCGTCGAGACCGCGGGCCAGCACGTCGGCGACGGTGAGACCGTCGGGGAACGGGACGACGGCGTCGCGCTCGACGAGGCCCTCCCCGACGACGTCGCCGTAGCGCCACCGGGCGATCCTCATGAGGACACCACCCGGGGGCGGACGAGCGCGTCGGCGGTGCGCGAGAGGATGCCCGTCACGACGTCGTCGGGCAGTCCCGCCGACCGCACGAACGCGACCGGATCGTCGAGGCCCATGTCGAACGGATAGTCGCTGCCGAGCACGACCCGCTCGGCACCGGCCGTCTCGACGAGGCGACGCAGCGCGACCGCGTCGTGGACGACGGTGTCGAACCAGATCCGCGACAGGTACGACGACGGCTCGTGCGCGCAGCCGCGCGCGTCCGGGCGCACCCGCCAGGCGTGGTCGCTCCGCCCGATCGCGGTGGGCAGGTATCCCCCGCCGTGGGCGGCCACGAGCACGAGGTCGGGATGCCGGTCGAGCACGCCCGAGAAGATCAGATGCGACAGCGCGACGGCATTCTCGGCGGGTTGACCGACGGTGTTCGACAGATAGAAGCGATCGAGGCGCTCGTCGAGCGAGCAGCCGAACGGATGCAGGAAGACGACGGCCCCGAGTGCCGCGGCGCGCGCCCAGAACGGCTCGAGCCGTTCGTCGGACAGCTCGACGTCGCCCGCGAACGACGAGATCTCGACGCCCGCGAGGCCGTGGCCGAGCACGGCATCCTCGAGCGCCTCGACGGAGAGCGTCGGATGCTGCAGCGGGATCACGCCGAGACCGGTGAGCCGGTCGGGCGCCAGCGCGACGTGCGCGGCGACGAGCCGGTTCGTCTCGCGCGCGACCCAGAGGGCGAGCTCCTGGTCCGCCCAGGGGTAGAAGTGGCTCGGCGACACCGAGACCCACTGCCGGTCGACACCCTGGCGATCCATCTCGGCCAAGCGCACCGACACGTCGGTCAGGCGCGGGATGCGCGCACCGACCATCGGCCCCGACACCGCGAGGCTCGCGTCCCCGTTGCGGCGGCGTTCGAGGGCGGCGGCGGCCGCGAACCCGTCCGGATCGCGGCGCTGCACTTCGTCCTGCATCCCGGGCAGAAGCAGGTGGGCGTGGACGTCGGTGGTCATGCGGGCTGGGCCATCCGCTGGGCGATCCCGAAGATGAGCCCACCGGCATCCGCGTCGCGGTCGTGCTCGAGCTGCCACCGGCCGAGCTGGGCGGATGCCTCGACGACGGCGGTCGCGCGCGGGACGCGCCGGGCGTGGAAGGCATCCCACATCGCCTCGTCGATCGCGTCGGAGGACACGAGCAGTTCCGTGAGGACGAGCGCGTCCTCGAGCGCCTGCGCCGCTCCCTGGGCGATCGTGGGCGGGCAGCTGTGGGCGGCGTCGCCGATGATGACCACGCGCCCCCGATTCCACGGCTCGGCGACGATGTGCCGCGTGAACCACGTGTAGTTGACCTGGGCGCCCTGCGCGAGGCTCTCCCGGATCGACTCCCACGGGCCGTGATAGGCCATCGACTGCTCGATCATGATCCGGGTCGCCTCGTCGTCTGCGATGCCGACGCGGTCCTGCGCGTCCTCGACGAGGAACGCGTACATCGTGTCCTCCCCGGTGGGGGTGTAGCCGGCGATGTAGACCGGACCGCCGTAGTACAGCTCGCTCGTCGTGACCTCGGCGGGTCGCGCCACGAAGGCGCGCCAGATCCCCATGCCGAACGGCTCCGGCTTCGTCGCGATCCCGATCAGGTCCCGCACCGTGGAGTTGAGACCGTCCGCACCGATCACCAGGTCGTAGTCGCCCGCGGAGGCGCCGTCGACGACGAGCTCGACCGCGTCGGCGGAGGGCACGAGGCCGGTCACTCGCGCACCGAAACGCACCGTCGCCCCGGCCTCCTCGGCACGGGCGACCATGATGGCGGCGAGATCCGGGCGGTACATCCCGCCGCAGGCCGGGTAGTCGGGCCCGCCGGTCTGCACGTCGGGCAGCTGCGCGACGATCGGGGCACCGGGGCCGGGTGCGCGCAGGTTCAGGCCCTCGAAGAAGTAGCCCTGCTCTTCCACCTGGGGCCAGATGCCCAGCTCGCCGAAGGCGCGCAATGCGTTCCCCTGCAGCGTGATGCCCGACCCGAGCGCACTGAGGGCGGGCTTCGCCTCGAACACGTCGACGGCGACGCCGGCCTTCGCGAGCTGGATGGCGGATGCGAGTCCGGCGGCACCGCTGCCGACGACGGCGACCTTGGTCACGGCGGTCATGTCAGAACCTCTCTGTTCTCTCGTTCGGGGTCGTGCTCACAGCACGGCGACGGGGTTGATCGGGGAGCCGACGGCGCCGGTGATCGGAAGCGGCGGGGCGGCGAGGAGGAAGTCCCAGCGGCGACGCTCCCGACACGCCTCGCCGAGCTCCTCGAGATTCCACATCTCGCCGATCGTGAGCCCGAGGTTGGGGATGACGACCTGGTGCAGCGGCTGGAACGACGGCACGTCGAACTCGTTCGGCCGCACCTCGAACCCCCAGGTGTCGGTCGCGATCGCGGCGATCTCGGAACGGTGCAGCCAGCCGGCCGTCGTGAGCGAGAGGCCCGGAGCCGGGCCGCCTGCGTAGTCGCCCCACCCGTCGCGGCGGGTCCGGCCGTACTGGCCGGTGCGGACGAGCACGATGTCTCCGCGCTCGACGACGACGCCCTGTGCCGCCGCGGTGCCGTCGAGGTCCGCGGCGGTGATGGCGTATCCGTCCTCGAGCTCGCCCGATGCCGGCGAGAGGTGACGTCCGACGTCGAGGAGGACGCCCCGTGAGACGACCGCCGCGGCGGCGTGCTCGATGCCTGTCACGAGATCGCCGTCGCTCGTCACGACGTCGCCGGCACGCCGGCCGTTCCAGGCGAATCCCTGGTCGAAGATGTGCCCGAGGCCGTCCCACTGCGTCGAGCACTGGAGGGGCATCGCGATGACGTCGTCGGCGCCGCCGATGCCGTGCGGGAATCCCTGGGTGCCGCGCTCGGCATCCGTCCCGGTGTCGGTCATGGTGTGGACGGGATTGGTGCGCCTCCGCCACCCCTTCTGCGGCCCGTCGGTGTCGAAGGCCTGCGCGAGCGAGACGACTCGTCCGGTGCGGACGAGGGCGGCGGCAGCCACCCGCTTAGCCTCGTCGATGAAGTTGAGCGTGCCGAGGACGTCGTCCTCCCCCCAGCGCCCCCAGTTGCGGAACGCCGTGGCGCGCGCACGGATCTCGGCGTCGGGGTCGGAGCGGTCGATGCGGGCGGGGTCCTCCGACGGGATCACGGCACACGCTCCTCGGCGATGCACCGCACCACCTGCGCGCCGAGACCCGTGATCGCGCCGGTCATGACGTCGCCGTCCTGCAGGAAGCGCTTCCAGTGCTGGCCGTTGCCGGCGGGGCTCCCGGTGAGCAGGAGGTCTCCGGGCAGAAGCGGCATCGTCTGGGATGCCGCCGAGACGAGCGCGGGTACGTCGAACAGGAGGTCGTCGGTGCGGCCGTCCTGCATGGTCCGCCCGTTCAGGTCGAGGGTGACCCGCAGCGCCGCCGGGTCGACGAACGGCGCCGGCACGAGAAACGGTCCCGTCGGAAGGAACCCCGGCGCGTTCTTGGCCCGGTACCAGTCCGTGCCGATCTCTTTCATGTCGGCGCGGAACACGAGATCTCGGGTCGTGATGTCGTTGACGATCGTGTAGCCGGCGACGTGGTCGAGGGCGTCGTCGCGGCCCACCCGGAACGCCTCCCGTCCGATGACCACGGCGAGCTCGAGCTCCCAGTCGTGCACGGCGCTGTAGGCGGGAAGCACCAGGGGCGCATCGTCTCCCACCACGCAGGCGGGGAGTCCGATGAAGAAGTAGGGCTCGCCGGTCTTCGCGCGCTCGTCCATGAGGTCCGCGGCGAAGGCGCGCGCCTCTTCGGGCGTGCGACCCGAGGTGTTCGTCAGGCCCGCGGCGACGAGCTCGATGACGTGCTGACGATAGTTCGCCCCCGCCTGCAGCACTTGGCGCGGCTGCACGGGCGCGAGGAGGACGACGTCCGCGAGCGGAGTCCAGTCGGCGGCGTCGTCGCCCGCGAGGGAGTCCAGACGCGCCCAGTCGGGTTCGGCGAGGAACGCGTTGAGATCCGGAGCACCGAGCTCGGCCTCGGTGAGCGCGCGAATACGCTCCCCCGTCACCAACCCGATCGTGGCGGGGACGTCGGGATCGGCAACGCGGAATCGCGTCAGCGCGTAAGGGGCTGCGGGCCCGGTCGACGTCATCGTCTGTCCTTTCCGATCCCTCCCACTATCTGTCGAGAATCGACATAAGGGAAGTCGATCCTGGCAATAGTGGGAATCAGCCTGCGTGATGCGCGGCGGAGATCCGCGCGGCGACGTCGACGTCGTGAGCCCATTCGTCCAGATCCGCCACGTGCTGGTCGCCGGAGAGAAACGCGAGGGCGCGCCGCAGGGCGAGCCTCTCGACGGACTCCCACCGTCTCGGCAGGGCGAGGTCACCCTGCCGGGTCGAGCGCGTCACGACGGCGTGATCGCCCGCGGAGACGACCTCGACGCGGTCGACGCCGACGGCCGTCACCCGCAGCCTGCCCTCTCCTGCGCCGCCGAGACGCTCGGATGCCAGGACGGACGCTGCCGCACCCGGGCCGGCGAGGTCGGCCAGGACAGCTCCGCCCACGCGCGCGACCGCACGGAGGGCGAGCACGCCGCCACCGAACAGACGCGCCCAGCCGACGGCGTCGACCAGAGCATCGAGCAGCTGACGCGCGGGCGCCTGTACCTGCACGGCGACATCCGCGGATGCGGACGACGGCGCGGCGTCGCCCGCGACGTCGGCGCGCAACCCGGGTCGGGCCAGGAGGACAGCCGCTCCGGCGCGGGCACATCCGAGCAGTCCCTCGACCAGTCCGTCATCGGTGCGCGGCCGGTCGACGATCACCACTCGAGCGCCCGCCGAGATCCGCTGCGCCGCCTCGGCGAGGCCGCTCGGATCACCGTGGACCGCCACGATCTCCGCGGGGCCGTCCGTCGCGCGGACACTGCCCGCCAATTCGGCGGCGGCGACGCGATAGCCCGCGAGCAGGGTAGCGAGCGTGTTCATCCGCGGACCCCCGCGAGGACGGCCGCAGCCGCGCCGTCCGCGAGTGAGACCGCGAAGTGCGCGTCGGCGCGGATGTCGTCGAGGTCCATGGCGGACTGTCCCGTCAGCGCGTCACCCCATGCGCGCCACTCCAGCACGTAGCCGTCGTCGGGACGTCGCGGATGGAGCGTCTGCGTCCCACCTTCGCCGACGGAGCGCGCACGCGCACTCCCCCCGTGGACGAACGAGGGCGGAAAGTCGATCTCGAAGGAATCCGTCGCGGTGTCCACCGCCATCCGCCACAGCGCGTCCGCCCCGTCCGGCTGCAGCGACGCACTGATCCGTACGAGCACGTCACCCATCCGGAACCCGATGGCGCACCCGACGGGCGGGACGATCCGCGCGAAGACGACCTCCGGCTCACCCGGCGCGAGGTCTCGCACGAGCGGCAGGTCGTGGACGACGAGACCCAGCACGAGTTGACGGACGACAGCGGCGGCGACCCGGGGATCGTCGAGGGCGGGCAGCGGGCGCACCGGGAGGACCGGCGCCGGTTCGGACACGAGGGAGTGGTACCGGCCGTTCGGCGGCAGCGACGCCGTGATCGAGATCGTCCGGATGCGCCCGCCCGCGGCGACGTGGTGCTTCGCATAGCCCCACGCCGGATCGAAGAGATGATTCGTGCCCACCAGGAGCACCGTTCCCGCGGTCGCCGCGGCATCGACGACGGCGTCCACGTCGTCGTGCGTGAGGGCGAGGGGCTTCTCGCAGAGTATCCCGCGCTTTCCGGCCTCGACCGCCGCGCGCACGTGCTCGGCGTGCAGGTGCGGCGGCCCCGCGACGACGACGACCTCCACCTCGTCATCGAGGAGGAGGTCGCCGACGCCGGTGGAGGACCGTGCTCCGAGCCGGTTCGCGAGTTCGACGGCCCGCCCGCTTCCGCCGTCCGCGACGTGGACGACGCGGAACGCCTCTTCCACACGCGCTGCGGTCGGCAGGTGCAGTGCGGCCACCCCCGGCCCCGATCCGATGATCCCGACTCCGAACACCGCCACCTCCCGTCACTTATGCATGAACAGTACCTAAGTTCGGCGGAGATCGATGTTTCTCCGGCACAAATGCCCCCGACCGCCGGATCCTGTGTGAAAATCCGTGCATGGCACACGAGTCCACGCTCCGATTCGGCGCGCACACCGATGAGGTCACGAGCCTCCTGCGCATCGTCAACATGGTCCGCACCGGCGAGGCGAGCACCCGCCCCGAGATCGGCCGTCTCACCGGACTCGGGCGAGGCGTCGTCGCGCAACGCGTGGACAGCGCGATCACGATGGGATTCCTCGAGGACGGCGAGTTCGCGCCGTCCTCCGGAGGACGCGCCCCGCGAACCCTGCGCTTCCGCGCGGACGCCGGACGGATCGTGATCTGCGCGCTGGGAGGTCTGCATTTCCACATCGGCGTGGCCGATCTCGACGGCGTGCTCCTCGAGCAGTCGCACGAGGACTGGGACATCGCGCGCGGCCCCGCCGACACACTCGATCGCGTTCTCCACGTGGTCGACGACCTGCTGCGACGGACGGGCGACGCGCCCGTCTGGGCGGTCGCCGTGGGCATCCCCGGTCCCGTCGACTTCGCGACGGGCAAACCGGTCGCGCCGCCCATCATGCCGGGGTGGAACGGATTCGACATCCGCGGACGGTTCGAAGACCACCTGGATGCCCCGACGTGGGTCGACAACGACGTGAACCTCCTCGCACTCGGCGAGCGAGCCCGCGGCCGAGGTCACGCCGACGTGATCTACTGCAAGGTAGGCACGGGAATCGGCACCGGGCTTCTCTCCTCCGGCCATCTGCACCGCGGCGTGAACGGAGCCGCGGGCGACATCGGACACGTGCGGGTGCGCGATTCCGACGCGGCGTGCCGCTGCGGCAAGATCGGTTGCCTGGAGGCCGTCGCGGGCGGGTGGGCGATGGTCCGCGACGCCGAGCGCCGCCTGGCCGAGGGCGCGGAGAGCCGGCTCGCGTCCATCGAGCCGGGGACGCTCACCCCGGAGACACTGGCCCGTGCCGCCGAGGACGGCGACGCGTTGGCGATCTCGCTGATCCAGAGCTCGGCCCGCGTCATGGGCGAGTCGATAGCCACCCTCGTCAACGTGTTCAATCCGGGCACCGTCGTGATCGGCGGCGCCGTCGCCTCTGCGGGAGAGATCTATCTGGCCGAGATCCGGCAGCGGGTGTACGAGCTGTCCATCCCCCTCGCGACCCGAGACCTCACCATCGTGCAGTCGCTCGACGACCCAGCCGAGCCCCTGCGGGGCGGTGCGGAACTCGCCCGCGAACAGCTGTTCGAGGCGACGTTCCCGAGGTGGTTCGCCGAAGGTCGTCCGACCATCGCGGCCGTCCGGTCGGGTGATGACGCCTTCTTCCCTTTTTCAACATAAGACGGTAGCTTCGCGTCCTATGACTCTCGTGATGCTGCGCGACGATGCGCTGCGCTCCACGCCCGACGGATTCGAGCTGCGGCTGAGCCTTCCGTGGATCCGGTCGCTGCCCGCCGAGAGCCTGCGCTCCCTGATCGTCCGGATCGACGGGTACGAGCGGGACGTCGAGGTGCACATCCCCGGACCCTGGTGGTATCTGCAGGATCGTGCCCGCCTGCGCGTGGTCGGACGACTCGCCCCGGGAGCGCACGACATCGAGGTGCAGTTCACGCTCGCCGTGCCTTACCTGGCCGCGGGCCCCGATGCGCCGCTCCTGCTGCCCTTCCGCGTGTCGCGGCGCCTCGACCTCGGCCCCGACGTCGACGATCCCGCAGGCTCGCACCCGGGGCCGATCGCGGCCGACCCGGGCACTCGCGCCCGCTCCGCGCACCCCGAGATACGCGAGGAGACCTCCCTCCCGGACGGCTGGTCTCTCACCGCGTCAGCCTTCAACTGGACTCCGGACGTCGTTCGGGCCGTACGTCCCGCGGAGGAGATCGCTCTCGTTCCGGTGCTGGCCGGGATCGCGGATGCCGTCGAGATCGAGGCCGGGCAGGTCTGGCGGACCTTCCCCGACCCCTCGACCGACGAGGTCGACCGGCTCCGCGAGCGACTCGCGGGGGCCGGCGGGCGTGTCTCCATCGTCGGCGCGAGCATCGATGACTGGGCGCCGGACGGCCGACGGCGCAGCGACGAGGAGAGAGCAGCTTTCCTCGTGCCGCAGCTGCGCGCAGCCGCACGGGTGGGCGCGCTCGGTGCTCGCGTTCCGCTCGGGCAGGTCGGAGAGCCCGTTCGGCGGATGCTCCTGCCCACACTCCACGATCTCGGCGTCGTCCTGTTCGAAGAGGCCCAGGGTCACCAGACTCCACGGTCCCACGCTCGCGCGTACGACGAGATCGCCGCACTCGACGATCCGCACGTCCGCGTGCTGCTCGACATCAGCATGCTGATGCCCGCCCTGCCCGTCACCTATCTCGACCGCCTCCATCGCGCAGGCATCTCCGCGGATGCCCTGCACCTGCTCGAGACGGCGTGGCAGGACCCGACGACCTCCGCCGCGGTCATGGACCTGTTGCGTTCCGGCGGGGTGCCGGCACCCGTGCACACGCTGTTCATGAACCTCGTGGTCCGGTTCGGGCGGTCGGACATCGCGGAAGTCGCCGAGATCCTGCCGCTCGTGGGTGCGGTGCACCTCAAGTTCTGGGACCTCGACGACGCCGACGGACGGCTGACGCGCCCCCTCCGGGACATCGGCCGCGCCCTGAGCGCTTCCGGATTCGCGGGCACCCTCTGCAGCGAATGGGGCGGTCATGAGTGGCTCGACGACGACCCCGAGCTCATGACCCGCGCCCACCTGGACCTGGCACGGCCGCTCCTCGCCGCGAGGTGACCTCAGCTCTCCCCGCGATAGCAGGGCCAGGGTCCGCGCGGGCAGTGGGGCATCGTCAGCCCTCAGGCCTTGGTCGAGAAGGCGGCGTCGAAGGCCGCGTGCGGCGGCGTGATCTCGGCGAGGTCGCGCACGAAGGCGATCGCCTGCTTCGCCCCGACGAGGCGATCCATGCCGGCGTCCTCCCACTCGACGCTGGTGGGCCCGTCGTACCCGATGGCGTTGAGCGCACGGAAGAGGGGGTTCCACTGGACGGCGCCGTGGCCGGTCGAGACGAACGTCCAGCCGCGCCGCGGATGCGCCCAGGGGAGGTGCGAGCCGAGCACGCCGTTACGGCCGTCGAGGTGCGTGATCGACTCCTTCACGTGCACGTGGAAGACGTGCTCGGCGTAGTCCAGCACGAAGGCGACCGGGTCGAGCTGCTGCCAGATGAAGTGCGAGGGATCGACGTTGAAGCCGAAGACTTCGGGGCGCCCGATCGCGTCGAGCGTCGCGCGCGCCGTCCAGTAGTCGTAGGCGATCTCGGACGGGTGCACCTCGAGGGCGAACCGCACACCCTCCTCCTCGAACACGTCGAGGATCGGGTTCCAGCGATCGGCGAAGTCGCGGTACCCGGCGGCGACCATCTCCTCGGTGGCGGGCGGGAACATCGCCACGTACTTCCAGATCGAGGAGCCGGTGAAGCCGGTCACGGTCCGCACGCCGAGCCGCGCCGCGAAGCGCGCCGTGTCCTTGAGGTCCTCCGCCGCACGACGACGGACTCCCTCGGGGTCGCCGTCGCCCCACACGCGGTCGGAGAGGATGTCGCGGTGACGCTCGTCGATCGGATCGTCGCACACCGCCTGCCCGGTGAGATGGTTGGCGATCGCCCACACCTTCAGCCCGTGGCGTTCGAGGATGTCGCGCCGCGACTGCACGTACTCCTCGTCGTCCCACCGCGAGACGTCGAGGTGGTCGCCCCAGCAGGCGATCTCGAGGCCGTCGTAGCCCCACTCGCCCGCGAGTCGCGCCACCTCCTCGAACGGCAGGTCGGCCCACTGGCCGGTGAACAGGGTGATCGGACGCGACATCGCGTACTCCTCTCGGGTGGTGTGCGGTCAGACCGCGGGGACGTCCGCGACGCTGCGGGTCCAGGCGGCGTCGTGTGCCGCGCTGCGCTCGACGGCGTCGAGCACGCGCTGCACACCGAGTCCTTCGGCGAACGTGGGGTGGACATCGACGCCGGCGTGGATGCCCTCGACGAAATCCTTTGCCTGGTGCACGAATCCATGCTCGTACCCCAGCATGTGCCCGGCGGGCCACCACGCCGACACATACGGGTGCGTGCTCTCCGTGACGAGGATCGTGGTGAAGCCCTGCAGACTCTCCGGCGCCGAGCGATCGTAGAACTGGAGCTCGTTGAGACGCTCCAGGTCGAAGGCGAGCGCGCCGCGGTCGCCGGAGACCTCGATCGTGAGGGCGTTCTTGCGTCCCGTCGCGAAACGCGTCGCCTCGAAGGATGCCAGGGCGCCGCCCGCCAGACGCCCGGTGAAGATCGCGACATCGTCGACGGTGACCTCCCCGACGCCGCCCGCGGCCGTGGCGGACAGCCCCGACCCGGATGCACTGAGCGGGCGCTGCCGCACGATCGTGTCGAGGGTCCCACTGACGCTCACGATGTCCTCGCCCGTGACGAACCGGGTCATGTCGATGATGTGCGCGCCGATGTCGCCGAGCGCCCCCGAACCCGCGTGCTCCTTCTGCAGACGCCACGCGAGCGGCATCTCGGGATCGACGAGCCAGTCCTGCCGGTAGGCCGTACGCACCTGCTGGACGCGGCCGATCCGTCCCGCAGCGACGAGGTCGCGGAGGAGTGTCACCGCGGGGACGCGACGATACGTGAAGCCGACGGTGGCGACGACCCCGCGGCTCGCCGCACGCTGGGCCGCCTGCGCCATCGCCTCGGCTTCGACGGTGGTGTTCGCGAGCGGCTTCTCGCACAGGACGTGCTTCCCCGCCTCGAGCGCGGCGATCGCGATCTCGGCGTGCGAGTCCCCCGGAGTCACGATGTCGACGATGTCGATGTCGTCGCGGGCGATCACGTCGCGCCAGTCGGTCGCCGACTCCGCCCAGCCCCACCGCGTCGCAGCGTCCGCCACGGCGGAGGCGTTGCGTCCGACGACGACCGCCATCTCGACGTCCGTCGGCAGGTCGAACATCCGCGGCGCTTGGCGCCAGCCCACGGAATGGGCCGAGCCCATGAAGCCGTAGCCGATCATGGCCACGCGCAGCGGGCGGGGCGTCGTCACGCGAGCACCAGATCCCGCGAGGCGGGGACGCGGTTGGTCACGTAGCGCCCCGGTCCGCCCTCCGCGCCGGGTGCGATCTGCATGTACAGCAGGCGCATGGTCAGCACGACCTCGACGGTGTGCTTCTCTCCGGCCTCCGGGGCGCGCCCCAGATCGATGAGGACGTCGGGCCTGTCGGCGACGAACCAGAGGGTCTCGGACTGCTCGGGCAGCTCCTCGATGCGGTACTCGCGCCCCTCGAGCACGAAGCGCAGTCGGTCGGTCGGGATCTGCTCGCCGTCGACGCTCGCTCCGACGCCGTCGACGGCGGACAGCCACAGGCTGCGATACCAGGGCAGCTGCACGGAGACGGCGAGACCTCGGTCCGTGCGGCGCACGTCCTTCTCGGAGAACAGGGAGTTGTGGGTGGCCATGTCGGCTCCTTAGATGAAGGTGTCCTCGAACGTGTCGTACGGGACGGGCGGGACGGGTTCCAGCGTGCGCACCGTGACAGGACTGTAGGGGTGGTTCTCGTCCGGTACGGCTTCTTCGGCGGGGGGCATGAAGACGGGCTTGCCGTCATCGCCGAAGTACATGAGGTCGAGGTCGAAGGCGCCTTGGTTCTTCAGCCCGAAGCTGACCCAGTTCTCCTCGAAGGGGGCGCGGGCGAGCTCGTAGCAGCGGAACTTCCAGAACTTCCACTCGCCGTCCTGCTTGAGGAAGTCGATCGCGTAGGTGCACCACACCCAGTGCGCCCACACCCTCTTGCCGAGCACCTCGTCCGGCGAGTACATGTCGGGGAACGCCTTCGCGACCTCGGGGTCGGTGAGCCCGGACTCGGTGCCGGCCATGAGCCAGACCCCCTTGGCGGTCTCACCGTCGCCGGCGACCTCGATCACGGGCGTGGTCGTCGCGTGCAGGATCAGCTTGCCTTCGGGCGACGGCCGACCCCGGTGATAGCGGGTGACACTCTCCCACGACGTGTACTGGCCGGCGTTGGTGTAGCGCGCACGGATGCCCGGTGTGCCCTCGCGCACCCACAGCGGGATGATCTGCTCGTCCTGGAAGGCGTTGTGCAGGTACATGTACCGGCTGAAGAGGTTCTCGACCCGGCCGCGATCCTCGGCGCGCTGTGCGAGCGCGCGCGTGGTCTCGACCTCGGCGCGAAGGTACGCGACCTCCGCGGCGAGTCCGGCGAGGTCAGAAGGGGGCGGGGTCTCGGACATGACCGTGTGCTCCGATCCGGGACTCATGCCGTCTGACGCTCGGCGACGGTGTCCTCGATGGCGCGGCGCATGAGCGCATGCTGCTTCTTGACGAGATCGATGGGGTCGCTCTCACCGAGATCGGAGAAGGCGTGGCCTTCCCATTCGCTGGAGAGGTAGCCCTCGTACCCGCCGAGGACGAACTGCTTGACGATCCTCGGGATGTCCATGGCCGGCTCCTCGCCGTTGGGACCGATGTCGTAGAACTTCGCGTGGACGTGGAAGATCTGCGGCATGATGTCGAGCCACTCCTCCGGCGGGACCAGACCGTGCATGTTGAAGGCGAGCCGGGTGAAGGGCCCGAAACGCAGGAAGTCCACGCCCTCGCCCGAGAGGTAGTCCTCGAACTTCTGGTTGCGCACGTGCATGGGGGTCGGCTCGTGCCAGATCTCCTCCATCACCGGGAAGTGCTTCTCGTCCATGCCCATCTGGCGGAGGGTGCGCAGCAGTGTCGGCGAGAGCGAGTGCATCGTGGACGAGAAGTCCGCGGTGAAGCCGAGCCGATCGGACTGGAGCTCCTCGTACATCTCGCGCATCTCCAGTACCTTGGGGTCGTTCGGACCCGACGGCGCGTGGATCTCGTACCCGAGCTTCTGGTCGTACTTCTCGGCGAGGGGCAGGAGGCTGCGCAGCAGTTCCTTGCCGTGCGAGCGGATCACGACCTTGGTGAAGCCGAGCGTGTGCGCCGTCTTCAGCTGACGCGCGAGGAAGTCGTGCTCCTCGTCGGGCGTCATGTCGCGGTCCTTGCGCCGGCCCATGTCGAGGTTCGTGCCGATGGCGCTCGCTTCGAGCCCGTACTTCTCGAGAGAGTCGAACCACAGACGAACGAAGTCGGCGTCGACATCGGGGTACGTGCGCAGCAGCTGGGCGATGTTGAACTCGACGCCGGGCCCGATCCCCTCGTCGTGGACAGCCCGGATGAGTGTCTCTGGGGTGTACAGCCCGGCGGCGAACTCGCTCGTCATGGAGTACAGGGTCGTGCCGAGCTTGATGCCGGTTCCGGCGATGCCGTCGCTCATGAGGTGTCCTTTCAGCGGCGCACGGCGTGCGCGAGGTGGGTGTCGAGCGCGCGGCGGGCTTCCGCGGCATCCGTGATCATGCGAGAGCCCGCGTCCTGAGCGGCCGAGCGCTGCACGGCCTGCTCGGCCGCGATCATCTCGAACGGGCTCTGCCAGGAGTTCCAGTGCCAGCCCTCGTACTCGCTCGAGACGGCGCCGGAGTATCCGTTGTCGACGAGGAGCCGGATGAGGTCACGCACCGGGACGGAGGGCTCCTCCCCGTTCTCGTCGATGCCGAAGAACTTGCCGTGCACGTGGCGGATCCACGGCACGATCTCCAGCCAGTCCTCGACGCGCGCCGGGCCGAACAGGCCCGTGCCGTTGATGCCGAAGTCGATGCCGAGGTCGGGTCGTCCGTTCTGGGCGGCGAGACCGATGAAGGAGCCGAAGCGCGCACCGTGCTCGGTCTGGTCGGCCGGCGGGCCCTGCTCGTAGTAGCGGTCCCACAGCTCGACGACCTTGCCGAGGAGCTCCTCCGACGCACCGCGACGGCGATACGCCTCGATGAGGGACGGTGCGAATCCGCTGACGGTCGCACCCCAGTCCATCGTGAAGCCGAGGAAGGGCGAGCCGACCTTCTCGAAGCGGTCCCGCAGCGCGAGGATGCGCGGGTGCGAGGCGTACTGGTCGGCGTGCACCTCGAGGGCGAGGGTGACGCCGTGCTTCTCGGCGATCGGCGCGAGCGCCTCCATCGAGTCCGGCGTGATCGAGATCTGGACACGTGCGATCGGGAAGCCGAGCGCGGCCGCGGCCTCGATCTGACGGGTCATGTAGGCGATGAGCTCGTCCTGCGTGAGCAGCCGGTCACGGTGGATGCCGATGTCCGCGTTGACGGCGAGCGAGGTGGTCGCGAGCCCGGTCTCCGCCACGAGGTCCCGGAACCAGCCGGCGTAGGCGTCGTCGATGTCGGGGAAGCCGCGGAAGCTGGAGAAGCCGATGATCTCGAGCCCCGGTCCGTAGCCGTCGGCGGCGACCTTCCGGATGAGGCCCTCCAGGTCGTACTCGCGGCCGTGGAAGGCACGGGTGAAGCTGTAGAGCGTGACGCCCTGGATGGGTGTGCCGAGCGTGCTCATGCGCGGGCCTCCTCGGTCTGACGCGCGGTCATCGTCTTCACGTCGTGCTCCTCGATGTGGAGCGTTTCGGTGTCGGAGATGATGATGTACGGGATGTAGAGCGTCAGGTCGACGCGAACCTCGTGCGAGGCGTCCCTCGCGACGTCGAGAGCACCGGAGAGCACCGCCGAGTCCAGCGGGAACCACCATTCGTCCGTCGCGGTGACGAGCTGCGCGAACGTGAACTCTCGCCCGTTCATCTCCCAGCGGAGCGAATCGGCCGGCGCCGCGACGCCGTCGACGGTGAGGGCGGCACCGGCGATGCAGGAGCCGGGAAGTGCCCGATACCACGGCAGACGGACCTCGACGGCCGCTCGGCCGTTCGCGACCGTGAGCGTGCCCTGCTCGATGATGCGGTCGGGGATCACGATGACCTCCTTGTCGTCGCGGCGGGTGCCGCTGACTTCTTTGTCATGATTTCTTCACTCTAACGTCTCAAACCGACATAAGCAAGGATGAGGTCGTCACTCCGCGAGCGCCGCGGCGATCGTGCGGGCGCCGTGCACGGCGAGGGCCACCCCGGTGAGGGTGGGGTTGCACGCCGTGGCGGTGGGGATGACTCCGTTGCCGGCGACGAAGAGTCCGGGAACGCCCCACACCTCACCCCGGGGCGAGCACACGCTCGTCCCGTCGCCTTCCGCACCGAGACGCGTCGTGCCCTGGTAGTGCAGCGAGGCGCCGAGAGGCATGCGGAACGGCCGGTCGTCGAGCGGCTCTCCCACCGCCTTCCCGAGACGCACCACCTCCTCCTCGGCCCGAGCGATCACGTCCGTATCGCGCGGGGTGAGCCGGTAGTGGATCGTCATCGCCGGCATTCCGTAACCGTCGAGGTCCGCGTCGGAGAACTCCACGCGATCGGCGGACTGCACGTCCTTCGCGCAGAAGAGCCCCAGTCCCACGATCGAGCCGGGCGCGGCGGGGTCGTCGTCCGCGAGTTTCACCGGCGAGGCGTCCAACTGCATGACCTGGCCATGGAACGGCATGTCGTCGGTGAACGGCACCCAGGTCACTCCGCTGTACTCGCTGAGCCCCGTAACGTCGGCACCGTCGCCGTCGTCCACGGCGACCACGTCGCGGATCCGTACGGCGAACACGATCTGCGCCTGATCGTTGAGGTAGCGCCCGAGCGCCGTCGGGCGGATGCCGGAGGCCCACAGGAGCTGCGGGGTACGCAGAGCGTCGGCGGCGACCACCACGAATCGCGCGCGCACGCGTGCTTCCACCCCCGTCCGCCGATCGGTCACCGTGACCCCCGCGGCCCGGCCGTCCTCCAGGAGGACCCGCGTGACGAGGGAGTCGTCGAAGAGCGTGAACCGGGGGTTGTCGCGCGTGACGTCGCCGAAGACCACGTCCGAGCCGGACCAGACCAGGTTGCCGTCCGCGCGGCGGTGCACGGCCAGAGGCATCCGTTGCACGCGTGCAGAATCCGCCCGTCCGGCGTCCTCCGCCGCGGCCAGCCGATCCCGGACGAGAGAGCCGTAGGGCGAGCTCTCGAACGCGTCGGTCGTCACGCCGAGGAGGCGCTCGCCCTCGGCGAGCAGCTCGTCGAGGGTTCCGTCGGCGTCGAGGACGGCGATCCGCTCACTCTCGCGGGGTCGCGGGCAGGCACCGGTCCAGTGCGCGGCCATCCCGCCCACGTTGCTCGACATGGCGGCGACGGGCAGGCCGTCCTCACCCTCGACCCGGTAGCCGTCCTCGAGGAGGAAGGTTCCGGGGCGCGCCCGCCGCTGCGTCGTCTTGACGATGCCGCCGACGCGGTCCGCGCTGGCGGTCGCGTGGGGGCCCTCGGATCGGGTCTGCGCCTGTGCCCGCACCGCCGGGTCGGCGATGTTCTTGACGTGCGCTCCGGGCGGGTCGGTGATCGTCGGGCCGACCTCGAAGAGAGCGATCGACGCGTTCGGCGCCCGCTCGCTCAGGATCCGCGCGTACGCCGCTCCGGCGGGGCCGCTCCCGACGATCGCGACGTCGACGTCGTCCGGGTACCGCCCGGTCACGCCTGCGCCGCCACGTCGCGGATGAGGCGCACCGACTCCTCGGTCACCGTCTGCGGGTAGTACTCGAGGCCGATGGGTCCGTCGTAGCCGGACGCACGGAGGATGCGGAGCCGCTCGGGCCAGTCGAGTGCCCCGGTTCCCGGCTCCCCGCGACCGGGAGCGTCCGCCAGCTGCACATACGTCACGAGGTCGCCCGCGTTCGCGAGCTCGGCGGCCATGTCCTCGCCCTCCACGGCGGAGTGGTAGATGTCGTAGAGCACTCCGAAGACCGGCGAGTCGACGCCGCGGGCCACGTAGACGGCCTCCGCGGTGCGGTCCAAGAGGGAGCCGGGATGATCGACGCGCACGTTGACCGGCTCGAGGACCAGTGCGATGCCGGAACCGTCGATCTGCGCCACGGCCGTCCGATAGATCTCGATGAGCTTGTCCAGCTGCACTTGGCGCTTCCACCCACCGAACCCCGTCCCGCTGCCGACGACGATGCGCGGGCACCCGAGATCCCGGGCGATCGACACTCCCTCGTCGAGCTTGCGGAAGAACTCCGAGTGATCCCACGGCGGGATCATGAACTGCGTGCGCGGTTCGGCGAGTTGCGCGGTGAGCTGGACCCCGGTCTCGTCGAGGGCGGCGCGCAGTGCGGGGATGTCCTTCGGCTGCGCGGGCGCGTCGACGCCGGTCGGACCCCACATCTCGACGGCGTCGAAGCCTGCGGCCGCCGCGGCGCGGACCCGGTCGTGGTAGTCCCCGGCCTCCGTGAAGAGGAGTTCGATGTTGGGGGCGAGCTGATACATGGGTCTCCTAGGTGTCCGAGGATCGATGCTCCGCCGTGGCGGAAGGGAAGCGCCGTCAGCCCTTGAGGCCGCCGGCGAAGCCTTGGATGAAGCGCTTCTGGGCGAAGAGGTAGAAGGCGAGGATCGGGATCATCGAGACGATGACGATCGCGAAGATCTTGTTCCACGACGAGACGAGCGAGCCAATGTAGTAGTACATCGCGACCGGGAGCGTTTGGTTCGCGGAGCCGCCGAGGAAGATCAGCGACGTGAAGAAGTCGTTCCACACGATGAGACCCGCGAGGATCGCCACCGTGCCGGTCGCGGGCGCCATCAGCGGGAAGACGATCCGAACGAAGATCTGCGTGCGCGTCGCTCCGTCGATCGCCGCGGCTTCCTCGTACTCCGTCCCGAGACTGCGGAAGAAGCCCGCGTACAAGAAGATCGACAGCGGCAGCAGCATGCCGGTGTACAGGATGATCATCCCCCACAGCGACCCCGTGAGGCCGATCGTCCGAGCGCCGATGTAGAGCGGCACGGTGCCCAGCTGCGTGGGCAGCACGATCGCGATGAGGAACAGATAGAAGACGCCGCGGCTCCACCGCGCGGTACTGCGCGAGATCACGTACCCCGTGAGTGCGCCCAGCACGACGAGGCAGAGGATCGCTCCGCCGGTGATCACGAGGCTGTTCACGAGGCCGAGGATCACGTTCGAGTTGCCGCGTGCAGTGAGCACCTGCGCGAAGTTGCTCAGGTCGAAGGAGGTCGGCAGCGCGAGGTTCGAGGAGGTGATGACCTCCTGATCGCTCTTGAGCGCCGTCGTGATCAGAAAGTAGAAGGGCGCGAGGAAGACGATCGCGAGGACCCAGACAAGCACTTCGCGCAGGGCGGTGAGCTTTGTGTACCGGAACATGTCACGCCTCCTCGGGGCGTCCGTTGGCCACGCGCTGCTGGACGACCGCGAAGACCAGGATGATGACCGTCAGCACGAGCGCGAGCGCTGCGCCGTAGCCGAAGTTGCCGAGCGCGAACGACTCCTTGTACACCTGCGTCGCCAGCGTCTCGGTCGCCCCGGCCGGGCCTCCGCCGGTCATCGCCATGATCTGGTCGAAGATGCGCAGCCCGTTGACGAGGCCGAGAGTTGTCGCGATCGCGATGGCGGGGCGGATGGACGGGATCGTCACGTGCCAGAAGCGCTGCCAGAGACCGGCGCCGTCGATCGCGGCGGCCTCTTCGATCTCGACGGGCACCGATGCGAGACCGGCCATGTAGATCACCATCGCGAACCCGGTGTTCTGCCACACGACGACCACGAGGATGGTCCAGATCGCCCACGTCGGGTCGGCCACCCACGCCTTCGCGAGCTCGCCCAGCCCGAGCGCGCGCAGTGCGACGTTGATGGGCCCGTTGTAGTCGAAGATGAACTTCCACACGTACGACACGGCGAGCGGGCTGAGCACGACAGGCATGAAGAACAGCACGCGCAACACGTAGCGGGTCTTCAGCGTCCGGTTCAGCGCGACCGCGAGCGTCAGGCCGGCGGCGTTGCTCAGGATCACCGACCCGAACGCCAGGAACAGCGTGTTCCCGAGCGCGAGGACCTGCGTCTCGTCGCGGAAGATCTTGACGAAGTTCTCGAGTCCGATCCAGCGGAAGGTCCCGATCCCCGACCAGTCGGTGAAGGCGAAGAAGCCGCCCACCGTGGTCGCGCCGTAGTGGATCGCCAGGACGAGGAGGATGCCCGGGAGCGCCCACCACCAGTGACCGAACTGGAGCAGACCCGGGCGCCGGTCGACGATGTCGCGCCGACGGCGGCGCTTCGCGCGCGGGACGATCACCACCTCGGTCTCGGAGCGGTTCTGCGTCATGGTCATCTCATGCCTCGTCTTCGTACGTCATCGTGCGGACGGTGGATAGGGCCGACCCAGCGCCGGGCGCGCCCGGTCGGCCCCAGGGCGTCAGCCCTCCCAGGCGGCGTCCATGGCCTGGAGCACCTGATCGATGGTCTTCTGCCCGGTCAGCAGACCCTGTACGCCCACCTGGAGCGCCTCGTAGACGGAGGGGTTGGGCCAGACGTTGTTGGGCAGCGTGGCGAACTTGCCCGCCGTGATGAGGTCGACGATGGGGGCGTAGATCGTGCCGCTCAGGTCGAGCTTGTCGTACGCCGAGATCGGCAGCTCCCCGGAGAGCTCGTAGTACCGCGTCTGCGCCTGCTCCGAGGCCATCCAGTCCAGGAACGCCGCAGCGGCCGCCTTGTTCTTCGACGCCGCATTGATCGACAGCGTGTAGTTGGAGCTCGCCAGGATGTACGGTGTGCCCCCCTTCGCCGCGGGGAAGGGTTCGACGGCGAACGCCGCCTCGGCGGGCGCGGCCTTCGCGATCTCGACTGCGGCGCCGGACGGGATGAAGCTGCCGACCGAGGTGCCCTGTGCCAGGCCGTTGGTGATCGCGTCGAATCCACCGCCCTCGGCGCCGGGCTGGAAACAACCGCCCTTGTTGAGGTCGAGGATCGTCTGGAGGGTGTCCTTCCAGCCCGCGCTGGCGGCGAAGGTCGTCTTTCCGTCGGCGCGCTGCTGGTTCCAGTCGGGGTCCTGCGCGTAGACGCGGGTGGCGGAGATGGCCTGGGCCGTCAGACCGGCGTTCGGCCCCGCCGCGCCGGCGAGTGCGATCAGGGACTTGCCCGCCCCCTGCAGCGCCGTGCAGTCCGCGTAGAGGTCGTCCATCGTGGTGGGGAACTCGTCGATGCCGTTCATCTTCGCGGTGCCGAGGCTCGCGACGATCGCGCCGATCGTGAAGTCGAGCGGCTGGCCGTACGTCTTGCCGTCGATCTGGAACAGCGACATACCGTCGGCGGGCACGAGGTCGGCAGCGGTCTTGCCGAGCGGCTCGAGGAAGCCCGCATCGGCGAGACCGATGAGTCCGCGGGCGTCGCCGGAACCGGGCGTGGTCTGGATGACATCCGAGGCGTTGCCGGCCTGCAGCTGCGTGCGGATGGTCTCGCCGTACTTGTCGTTCGGCGTCGGGTTCGTGGTGATGGTGACGCCGGGGTTCGCCTCCATGTACTCCTTCGAGAGCGTCTCGTACGGGCTCTCGAGGTTGTTCGAGGTGGCGAAGGTGAAGGAGAAGGAGGCCGAGTCGTCGCCGCTCTGCGTCTCGGTTCCACTGCCGGAACCGGAGCAACCGGCGAGGAGAAGTGCGGCCACGGCGGGGATCGCGACCAGCGCGCCCCGTCGGAGAGCCGTCTGACGGTGCTGAGACATGTGCAGCCTTTCTGACGTCGTTGTCGGCGCCCGGCGTTGGGCACCTGCTGTGTGACCAGTATCGGAGACATGCGCCACATTTGCACATAAGTTATGTGGATGCGGTACATAAGACGTTTCGGCGGCTGCGGCATCCGCCTCACGCATGACACTCAGCGTCGATATAGACGTCGTTGATACACTGGCGCCCCCGAAACCCCCGGCCCGAAGGATCACGACGTGGTGACCGATCACGCCCAGCTGTCCCGACTCGACCTCAACCTCCTCGTCGCGCTGGACGCCCTGTTGACGGAGCGGAGCGTCACGCGCGCCGCCGAGCGTCTGCACCTGAGCCAACCCGCGCTGAGCTCGTCACTCAGCCGGCTGCGGACCCATTTCGGCGATCAGATCCTGGCCCGCCGCGGCAACACGTACGAACTCACGCCCTTCGCGCTCCGCCTCACCGAGCACACCACGACCGCGCTCGAGGCCGCGCGACGCGTGTTCGACAGCCAAGCCGCCTGGAGTCCCGCCGAGTCGACGCGCGAGTTCTCGATCTACGGATCGGATTACGCGTTCGTCACGCTGGGCACGATCGTGTCGAGGCTCGCCGCAGAGCGGGCGCCCGGCGTGCGCTTCCGTTTCAGCCTCCACAACCCGGCGATCGTCGAGGACGCGGCGAACCGACTGCGCTCGGCGGACGGGATGGTGCTGCCGCACGGCCACGTCTCGGATCTGCCGTTCCAGGACCTCTGGCACGACGAGTGGGTCGCTGTCGTGTCGGAGGAGAACGCCGGCGTCGGGGAGACCCTCTCGATGGAGGACATGGCGCGCCTCCCCTGGGTGATGACCTATCAATCCCGCTCCGCGTTCACCTCTGCGGCACGCCAGGTCCAGCAGCTGGGGATCGAGACCCGCATCGAGGTCGTCGTCGAGAGCTTCCTCTCCGTCGGTCACTTCCTCAGCGGCACCGACCGCATCGGCCTCGTCCAGGCCTCACTCGCACCGCATCTGCGGCGCATGGGCGGGCTGAGGGAGGTCGGGCTGCCGTTCGTGCCGACCCATCTCGTCAACGCGCTGTGGTGGCACCCGTCCCACACCCGCGACCCTGAGCACACGTGGATGCGCGACCGGCTGCAGGATGCGGGACGTATCCTCCAACGCGAGACCGCGACCGCGCGCTGACCGCGCACGGCGTCGCCCGATCAGAGCGACGCGGCGATGCGGCGCAGGAGTGAGTGCTGGCGCCGGACCTGCTCGATCGCGCGCCACGGAGCCCGCTCGCCCTCGTACTCGCTCGACAGGTAGCCGGAGTAGCCGGCATCCTTCAGAGCCTTCAGCACCGGCTCCCACGGGATCTGCTGATCGACGAGCCCGTCGTCGATGTCGTGGAACTTCGCCTGGATGAACACGATGTATTCGGCGATGTCGGCGATGTGCGCGGGGTCGACGGCGATCCCGTCCAGGAAGGCGGGGCGGCGCCCCGGCAGCTCGCCCGGGCGGAGCGGCAGAGGTCGGTCCTGGAAGATGCCGGTGTCCAGGAGCAGCCCGAAGTGCGACGTCCCGGTGCGCTGGATGAGGTCGATGTAGTCGTCGACGACCTCGTGCCTGATCGGTGTCGGGGAATGGATCTCGGGGCAGATGACGACGTCGAGCTCGGCGGCGAGGTCGAGGCTCCGCTCGACCGATCCGGTCCACGCGGGATGCGGGACGAGATCGCTCGACACGACGCCGATCTTGGGGCGCACGAAGCGGAACCCCAGCAGTTTCGCGATTCTCAGGTCTCGCTGGAGCATCGCTGCACCCTCGGCGGCGGTGAACTCGCGGGCCCCCGGACCGCTCGAGTGCAGACGGCTGTCGATCCACGAGCCGTAGTTCGTCGGCTCGAGCCGATACCGCTCGAGCATCTCGAACCAGGTGTCGATCCACGCCGTCGACGGCTCCGGATACGCCGCCACGTGCCCCTCTCCGAGGATCTCGACGCCGGTCGCGCCGACGTCCGCGACGTGCGCGAGCGCCGTCTCGAGGTCCATGACCGTGCCGAAGTCGTGCATGAAGCTGTACAGGCTCACGCCGTAGCGGAAAGGCCCTCCTGCTCCGTCGCGTTCTGGGGAGAGGGTGATGACGCGCGTCTCCCGGTAGGTGGACGGCTGGTGCTCGATGGGTATGTAGGACATCCGCAGACGCAGGTCGATCGACACCTCGTGGGCGCCGTCGGGCAGCCCTCCGGGGAAGGGGACGGTGACGATCGCGGCGTCCTCGAGCGGCCAGCGCACGCCCTCCGAGTCCCAGAGCTGCGAGAGCGTGTAGGTCGCGCCCTGCAGAGTCCACAGCGGCACGTCCGGTCCGACGTCCACGAGGCCGCCGACGCGCACGGCGACGCCGTCGATCAGCGAAGCGGCCATACCGCGGTACGACGGCATTCGCAGCGCGAGCTGGAATCCGACGGCGACGCCGTCCTCGTAGACGTTGCGAAACCCCCGGGACTGCAGGATGTCTCGTTCCAGAAGCATCCGGTGCTCTCTTCCATATGTGCGAACCGACGCGACGGCGACGTCGACGCGAGGTCCCGACGGAATCGGCGGACCCACCCTCATCGTATGCCGTTAGGTTTGTTTGCTACATAAGAAGGCGCGATGCGCGCATATCGAAGACTGATGCCCGCAGCGACCCGCCGCTACACCGCCCGGAAGCTGTGCGCGCCCGCGATCCCCTCCGCCGCGGCACGCGCGAACAACGCGAGGACGTCCGCCGCGGCCGCCGGATCGGTCGCCGTGGACGCGACCGCCCCGCCGAACACGGTGTCGATCGCGCAGTCCTCGGGGAGGACGCCCAGGATGCGCACACCGTCGGCCCCGACGAGCTCGCTCAGCTGCTGGAACCCGAGGTCGACGTCGCCCTCGGCGAGCGAGCGGGCGACGGGGATGCCGGGCTTTGCCCGCACGAGGCGGTCGGCCAGCTCGGACGAGAGACCCCACTCCTCGACGAGTTGCACGAGGGCCGTCCCGCTCGGCCCCGTCGAGTAGCCGATCCGCGCGGCGGAGCGGAGAGCCTCGCGCGTCGCGGCCGCGTCTGCGAAGGCCGTCTCGACCTCGCCGTCGGGGCCGACGGGAGCGGCGGCCGACGTGACGCCGCGCCCCGGCACCGCGGCCGCGGTCTGCGACAGCAGCAACGGGGTCACCGTCGCGGCGTCCAGCGCGCCGGCCTCCGCGAGCCGGGCGAGCGCTCCCGACGCGAGGAAGACGAGGTCGAACGACTCGCCCGCCGCCACCCGGTCGGCGGCGTCGACCCCGCCGACCGACTCGATCTCGAGCGGGCCGAGCCCGGCGTCCGCCGCGGCGTCGGCGAGGGCGGACAGGACGCCGCGGGTCGCCATCGACGAGATCGCCCTCACGCGCGGCCGCCTGTCGGCGCGCCGTCTACGCTCTCGGCGTCGACCTCGGCGGCGGCCGCGGGCGCGTAGCGCGGTCCCGAGACGGTCGCGGTGTCGATGAGCGCTCCGGCCCGCGCGAGGATGTCCGCGTCGACCGTGAGCGCGGCGGCGGCCTCGTTCTCCCGCAGGTGCGCGATGCTCGTCGTCCCGGGGATCGGCACGACGTGCGGCCCGCGCGTGCGGAGCCACACAAGCGCCAGCTGCGCGGGCGCGACGCCGGCCTCGGCGGCGAGCGAGCGCCAGGCGGGCAGCAGCGCCGCGTTGGCCGCCCAGTGCTCACCCTGGAAGCGCGGCATCCCGCGGCGGATGTCCTTCTCGGCCAGGAGCTCCGGGTCACCGACGCCGTCCGCGAGGAAGCCGCGCCCGACCGGCGAGAACGCCACGAGCGCCACTCCGGATCGCTGGGTCTCCTCGAGCATCCCGAGCTCGGGGTTCCGGCTCCACAGGGAGTACTCGTTCTGCACCGCGGCGATGGGCGCGACGCGAAGCGCCTCGCGCAGCCGCGCGACCGACACCTCGGAGAGCTCGATCGCGCCGATCTTGCCGGCGGCGACGGCCTCGGCGAGGGCGCCGACGCTGTCTCCGATCGGCACGGTCTTGTCCCAGCGGTGCAGGTAGTACAGGTCGATGTGGTCGACGCCGAGGCGCCGGAGCGAGGCATCCACCTGCGCGCGCAGCGTCTCGGGGCGCCCGTCGATGACCTTCACCCCGTCCACCATCGCCATGCCGCCCTTGCTGGCGAGCAGCACCTCGTCGCGCCGACCCGCGAGCGCCCGCCCGACGAGCTCCTCGTTGCGGCCCGCGCCGTAGAGCGTCGCGGTGTCGAACATCCGGACGCCCTCGTCGAGCGCCGTGCGGAGGAGGGCGAGCCCGTCCTCCTCGCTGGGCGGGACACCGTAGGCGTGGCTGAGGTTCATGCACCCCAGACCGATCGGGGGGAACGTCACGCGGGCGATCCCTCCAGCTGCTCCTCGAGAGCGCCCAGCACGCGGTAGCAGTCGATGACCTGGCGCAGGGACGAGTTGGGCTCGCGGCCCTCGCGGATCGCCGCGACGAACTCGCGGTCCTGCAGCTCGATGCCGTTCATGCTGACGGCGACGTGCGACACGTCGATCTGCTCGTCCTTGCCGGTGTACAGGTCGTCGTAGCGGGCGATGTAGGTCGCCGTGTCACCGATGTAGCGGAAGAAGGTGCCGAACGGACCCTCGTTGTTGAACGACAGCGACAGGGTGCAGATCGCGCCGGTCTCGCTCTTGAGCTGCACCGACATGTCCATCGCGATGCCGAGCTCAGGGTGGATCGGCCCCTGGATCGCGTTCGCCTGCACGATCCGCCCCGCCTGATACGCGAACAGGTCGACGGTGTGCGCCGCGTGGTGCCACAGCAGGTGGTCTGTCCAGGTGCGGGGCTCGCCCTTCGCGTTCGTGTTGGAGCGGCGGAAGAAGTACGTCTGCACGTCCATCTGCTGCACGGCGAACTCGCCCGCCTCGATGCGCTGGTGCACGAGCTGGTGCGACGGGTTGAACCGCCGGGTGTGCCCCACCATCGCGATGCGGTCGGATGCCTCGGCGGCGGCGAGGGTCGCCTCGGCGTCCGCGAGCGAGTCGGCGAGCGGGATCTCCACCTGCACGTGCTTGCCGGCGGCGAGCACCTGCTGCGTCTGGCTCGCGTGGAGTCCCGTCGGGGTCGCGAGGATGACGGCGTCCACGTCGTCGCGCTCGAGCACGGCGTCGAGCCCCACGACCGCGTGCGGCACGCCGTACTGGGCGGCGACGGCCTCGGTCGGCTCCGGTCGGGTGCCGCTGACGACCGTGACCTCGGCGTCGGGGATGTTCGCCAGACCGTCCAGGTGCTTCATGCCGAACGCTCCGGCGGCGCCGACGACGGCGACTCGGACTCTGTCACTCACGCGGGGACCTCCGCTTCTCGGGCCTGCTCGGGGGTGATCTCAGCTTCGTCGGTGCGCTCCTCGACGGCAACCTCGACCGCGTCGGCGGCGGCCGTGTCGACGACGGCGGTGGGGTTGGCGAGGACGAGGTGGCCGACGGCGGTGTTGGATGCCGGGACGTGGTAGAACCGGTGGTTCACCTCGGGCGCGCCGCCGCCGAACTGGTCATCCATCGCGCCGCGCGCGATCAGCCAGTCGACCAGCTCGATGCCCTCCGAGCCCGCCTCGTCGACGTACTCCATGTGCGGCCACTCCGTCAGACCCAGCGGGTCGTTGATCAGGTGGTCGAGGAACGCGTTGTCCCACTCCTCGTTGATCAGGCCCGCGCGCGGCCCCTGCAGCTGGTGACTCATCCCACCCGTGCCCCAGATCTGCACGTTCAGCGGCTCACCGTCCCACTTGTCCAGCGCACGGCGGATCGCCTTGCCCAGCTCGTAGCACCGACGCCCCGACGGCACCGGATACTGCACCACGTTCACCGGCAGCGGGATGACGCGGCACGGCCACTCCTCCACATCCCCGAACACGAGCGACAACGGCACCGTCAACCCGTGGTCCACCACCATCTCGTTCACCAAGGTCAGATCGAAGTCGTCCTGAATCACCGACTGCGCGATGTGCGCGGCGAGCTCCGGGTACCCCTTCACATCCGGCACGGGCCGGGGGCCGTACCCCTCATCCGCGACGGGATAGTGCGACCCCGTCCCGAGCACGAACGTCGGGATGATGTTCGAATCGAACGCCGTCGCGTGGTCGTTGTACACGAGGATGATGACATCCGGCGTGTTCTCCTTCGCCCACGTCCGCGTCCACTCATACCCCGAGAACACCTTCTTCCAATACGGCTCCTCGGTCTTGCCGAGATCCATCGCCGCACCGATCGCCGGCACATGCGACGTGAACAGCGCCGACGTGAACCGCGCCGGAGCATCCGGACGCATCACCTCGGACTTCTCGTTCGACGGCGGCGTCCACCCGTCGAGGTCCTTGAGGCGCACACCCTCGGGACGGCGACCACCACCGATCATCATGTCCCGATACGCAGCCTCACTCATCCCCGTCATCGAGCCCGCCATCTGCTGGAAGCTCATGCCGTGGGTCGCGCCGATCTTCGACAGGAAGTAGATGTTGCCGCCCTCGGCCATCATCGCGTTGAGGTCGAGGTCGAGCACCGCCTGGCGCTGCGCCGGCGACAGGGGCCACTCGTCGAGGTACCCCTCGCGGTCAGCGAGATAGCGCTCCCGATTCTCCGGCTTCATCAGCGACATCGAGAACTGGTTGAGGTGGAAGCCCTTCCGGGCCTGATCGGCATCGAAGATGATGGTGCCGGGGACGTTCTTGTAGGGCTTGTCGAGTGCCATGATCATGCTCCTTCGGATGATGTGCCGGTGTCGAACGGGACACCGGGCCAGTACAGCCGCCGCGGATTGTCCACGAGGAGCTTGCGCTGCAGCTCCGGAGTGCGGGCGATCTGCGGGATCCCGTCGACGAGCAGGCCGTCGTCGGGCATGTGGTCCTTGAGGTTGGGGTGGGGCCAGTCGGTGCCCCACAGCACGCGGTCGGGGAACTCCTCGACCACGCGACGGGCGAACGGCACGACGTCGCGATACGCGTGCTGCTCGCCATCGGACGCCCCGGCGAGGTCGCCGGGGAGGGCGCGCGGGCCGGTGACGCTCAGCCGTTCGGGGCAGGTCACCTTGGTCCACACGTTGGGGTTCTCGCGGAGGAACCGCAGGAACAGGCCGAACTCCGGCCCCTCCGGATCCTTCGTGACGTCGGGGCGGCCCATGTGGTCCACGACGACGTCCGTCGGGATGGCGGAGAAGAAGTCGTAGAGGTCCGGCAGGTCCTCCGCCTCGAAGTAGATGACGACGTGCCAGCCGAGGGGCGCGATCTTCGCGACGATCTCCTCGAGGGCATCCGTCGGCACGCGGTCGACGAGCCGCTTCACGAAGTTGAAGCGCACGCCGCGGACGCCGGCGGCGTGGAGCGCCGCCAGCTCCTCTTCGGTGACGTCGCGGCGGACCGTGGCGACCCCGCGGGCGCGCTCGCCGGCGCGCTCGAGGGCATCGACGAGGGCGCTGTTGTCGGCGCCGTGGCACGTCGCCTGCACGATGACGTTGCCGGCGAAGCCGAGCTGGTCCCGCAGAGCGAACAGCTCGTCCGCCGATGCGTCGCACGGCGTGTACTTGCGCTCCGGGGCGTAGGGGAACTCGGCGCCCGGGCCGAACACGTGACAGTGGGCGTCCACCGCACCCTCCGGCAGACGGAACGTCGGCGTCGAGGGGCCGTCGTACCAGTCGAGCCATCCGGGGGTCTTCTCGAAGCCGCCCGTCACCTCTCCGCGCGCCATGTCAGTCCTCCACGTAGGTCAGGCCGGCGGCCTCGAGCGGCGCGCGCATGCCGTACAGGTCGAGACCGAGGACGCCCTCGCGGAACTTCTGCCGCTTGGACTCCTCGTTGGCCTCGCGGGCGGCGGAGGCGTCCGCGACGGCCCCGACGAGGTCACGGGGCACGACGACGACACCGTCGACGTCGGCGACGACGACGTCGCCCGGGTTCACGAGGGCGTTCGCGACGACGACCGGGATGTTCACCGACCCGAGGGTCGCCTTCACGGTGCCCTTCGCGTTGATCGCGCGGGAGAACACGGGGAAGTCCATCTTCTCGAGGTCGGCGACGTCGCGGACACCGCCGTCGATGACGAGACCGGCGCAGCCGCGCGCCGTCAGCGACGTGGCGAGCAGTTCGCCGAAGAAGCCGTCCTCGCTCTCGGTCGTGCACCCGGCGACGAGCACGTCGCCCGGCTGCACCTGCTCGGCGGCCACGTGGAACATCCAGTTGTCGCCGGGCTGCAGCAGGACGGTGACGACGGGCCCGCACAGCGCGGCGCCGGAGTACGCGGGGCGGATGTAGGGACGCAGGAGCCCGACGCGGCCCATCGCCTCGTGGACGGTGGCGACGCCGAACTGCGAGAGCCGGGCGACGTCGTCGGGGTCGGGACGGGTGATGTTCGTGCGGACGATCCCCAGATCGTTCAGTCGCTGCGGTGTCGTGGTCATGGCGGTTCTTCTCCGGATCCGATCAGAGGCCGCGGGCGGCGAGCGCGCGGTCGAGGCGGGGGTAGACGCGGCGGGCGTTGCCTTCGAACACCTGGGCGCGCTCGTCGTCCGACAGATTCGGCGTGGTGTCCACGTACCGCTTCGTGTCGTCGAAGTAGTGGCCGGTGCGCGGATCGATGTCGCGCACGGCGCCGATCATCTCGCTCGCGAACAGGATGTTCTCGGTGGGGATCACCTGGGTCAGCAGGTCGATGCCGGGCTGGTGGTAGACGCAGGTGTCGAAGAAGACGTTCTGCAGCAGGTGCTCCTCGAGCTCCGGCTTGCCGAGCGCCATCGCGAGACCGCGGAAGCGACCCCAGTGGTACGGCACGGCGCCGCCGCCGTGCGGGATGACGAGCTTCAGGTCGGGGAAGTCGCGGAACAGGTCGCCCTTGAGCAGCTGCATGAAGGCGGTCGTGTCCGCGTTCAGGTAGTGGTCGCCGGTCGTGTGGAACACGCTCTTGCACGAGGTCGAGACGTGCACCATGGCGGGGATCTGGTACTCGACGAGCTTCTCGTAGACCGGGTACCAGGACCGGTCGGTGAGGGCGGGCGCGGTCCACAGGCCGCCCGAGGGGTCGGGGTTGAGGTTCACCGCGACGGCACCGAGCTCCTCGACGGCGCGGGTCAGCTCGGCGACCGTGGTCGCCGGGTCGACGCCGGGCGACTGCGGCAGCATCGCGCCGGGGATGAACCGGTCCGGGAACAGCTCGCTCACGCGGGCGCAGAGGTCGTTGCAGATGCGGGCCCAGGTCTCGCTGACCTCGAGGTCGCCGATGTGGTGGGCCATGAAGGAGGCCCGCGGGCTGAAGACCGTCACGTCGCTGCCGCGCTCGTCCATCAGGCGGAGCTGATTGGCCTCGATCGTCTCGCGGATCTCGTCGTCGCCGATCCGCAGGACGGCGGGATCGGGCTTCTCGCCGGATCCGTTCGCGAAGGCGATCTGGAGGTCCCGCCACGCCCCGAGCTGGGCGGGGGCGGTCGTGTAGTGGCCGTGGATGTCGATGATCAACGTGTGTGGCTTCCTCGTCACGGGGTGGTCACTGGGGGGCCTGTCGTCGGCCCGGTGATGTGCTCGACTCTAGGTCGCACGGTGTATACAGTCCAATAGATGTTGCTCGCTCCGCTCATAGATGGGATCGATGGATGGCGATCGCGGACCTCAACCAGCTGCGCACCTTCGTGGTCCTCTACGAGCTGCGCAGCGTCACCGCGGCCGCCGAGTCACTGCACGTGACCCAGCCGACCGTCAGCTACACGCTCCGGCGCCTGCGCGATCGGTTCGGGGACGACCTGTTCCGCCGGGAGGGGCACGACATGGTCCCCACCGCGAAGGCGACCCAGCTGTTCGGCCCGCTGCACGATGCGCTCGCGCAGATCGAGCGCACGGTCACCGACCCCGACGCGTTCGAGCCCGCCGCATTCACCGGCGAGATCCGGATGGGGCTGACCTCGATCGGGGAGCAGACCTTCCTGCCGCCCATCATGGCCGCCCTCGCGCAGGAGAGCGCCCGGCCGCACCTGCAGGTCGAGAGACTCGACTCGGACCAGGTCGAGGACGGCCTCATCCGCGGCGACGTCGACCTCGCGATGACCGTGTCGCTGATCGACAGCCCCCGGGTCTGGCGCACGCGCGTGCGGGCCGTCGAGTACGTCGCGCTCTCGTCCGAGGAGCATCCCCTGCCCGCCGTGTCGCCGGACATGTTCCGCGGACGCCACTTCGTGCGGGTATCCGCGCGCGGAGGACACGTCTTCCCGCTGCAGGCGCTGACGGAGCACGGGCTCATGCCGCAGGTGACGCTGACCGTGGAGGAGTACGCGACGGTCCCCGCCGTGCTGCAGGCCACGGATCTCGTCGTCCTCCTCCCCCGGCACGTCGCCGAGGTCTTCTGCGGCTGGTTCCCCGCCCTCCGGATCGCCGAGCTGCCGTGGCCGGGCCAGAGCGCGCCGGTCTCGCTCTACTCGCGGCGGGAGGCGGGGCTGTCGCCCGTGCAGCGGTGGTTCCGGGGACTCGTGCTCGACGCGGTGGCGGCGGGCGAGTACCGGCGCGGCGACGACGCCTGAGCCTCCCGCGCCCGCCCTCCGGGGCATCCTGAGCCTTTCCGTTCAACGGGAATGATCGCTCAGTCTCGGATGGGCCGTGAATACTACTTCCCGACCGGCCGCAGCAGCGGCTCGGACTCCCCACGACGAAGTGCCGAGGTCCTCATGTCATCGTTGTCATCCCCGTCCACCCCGTCCGCCCCGTCCGGCGCGAGCCGCTCCCGGTGGCCCGTCTGGCTCTGCTGGTTCGCCATGGTCCTCGACGGATTCGACCTGGTCGTGCTCGGCACGGTCATCCCGACCCTCATCTCGACGGGCGAGCTCGGGTTCGACGCCGTCGGCGCCACCTTCGCCGCGACGATCTCGCTCGTCGGCGTCGGCCTCGGGGCCCTGTTCATCGCCCCGCTGTCCGACACGTTCGGGCGCCGCAGACTGCTGATCGCCTGCGTCGCGGGGTTCTCGCTGTTCACCCTCGCGATCGCGATCGCGCCGAACGTCGCGGTGTTCTCGCTCCTGCGCCTCCTCGCGGGGTTGGGCCTGGGCGCGTGCCTGCCCGCCGCCCTGGCCTACATGAACGACTACGCCCGGGCCGGCACCGCCGGAACCTCGACGACCCGCACGATGACGGGGTACCACGTCGGAGCCGTCGCCACGGCTCTGCTCGCGATCGCCATCGTCCCGAACTGGCGCCTCATGTTCGTCGTCGGCGGGCTCGCCGGGTTCGCGCTCCTGCCGCTGCTGTGGGCGAAGCTGCCCGAATCCCTCCCCGGTGCCGCACGCGGCGGCGCACCGGCAGCCGGCGCGGACGCTCCGGTCGCCGCACCCCGGGCACGGTTCCGCGACCTGACGCGCAAGCCCTATCCGCTGATCGCGCTGTGCATCGGCGTGGCCTCGTTCATGGGCCTGCTGCTCGTGTACGGCTTGAACACGTGGCTCCCGCAGCTCATGTCCGCCGCGGGCTACCCCGTCAGCACGGGCCTGACGCTGCTGCTCGTGCTCAACCTCGGCGCCGTCGCCGGGCTCTTCCTCGCCGGCTTCCTGGCCGACAAGCACGGTGCCAAGCGCATCGTCCTGCTGTGGTTCGGTGCGTCTGCGGTGCTGCTCGGTGTGCTGAGCATCCAGATCCCGAACCCGCTCCTGCTGAACGCGGCGGTGTTCGTCACGGGCGTGTTCGTCTTCAGCGCGCAGGTGCTCGTGTACGCGTGGGTCAGCCAGCTGTTCCCGGCGCGCCTGCGCGGGACGGCCCTCGGGTTCGCGGCGGGCATCGGGCGCATCGGCGCCATCGTCGGCCCCGCCGTCACCGGCACGCTCGTCGCCACCGGCATCGCCTACCCCGCCGGGTTCTACGTGTTCGCCGTCGCGGGCGTGCTGGCCGTCATCGCCCTGGCGTTCGTGCCGCACGCCGTCGACACGGGCGAGTAGGGGACGCGTCGGGCCCGGTCTCGAGGCCGGACCCTACGCGCGCGGCCTGTTCCAGCTCGCCTTGGCGGGCGCGAACGGGCTGCGCACGTGGATCGACCACGTCGAGTGCGGGTGGATGCGCAGGAGCGCCGTCTCGTAGAAGGCGACCGCCTCGGGCGTGAGGGTCGGCAGCACGGCATCCTTGTCGAGGTCGTCGTCGGGGCGCGGGCGCAGCGCCTTCCAGACGAGCTGCACCTGGGGCGCGCCGGTCGGCACCCCGTCGAGGTCGAGCACCGCGTCGGCCCACGGCAGCTGCAGGCGCGGATCCCGCTTGTAGACCCAGGCGCGCGGCGCGCCGTCCTCGACGTTCACCTGCAGGATCCATCCGCCGTCCGCCTCGTCGCGCACGAGCACGGGCTGCAGATCGGCGTCGCCCGGCGCGTCGGCGTACGGAACCAGATCGTCGCCGACGGTCGCCCAGGCCGACACCCCGCTCGGCAGCGCGGCGACGAGACCCGCGAGATCTCCCGCGGTGACGCTGACGTCGATGTTGGTGCGCGGCCGGATCGGATGCCCGAGCCACCGATCGAGGGCCGCTCCCCCCGACAGCCACCAGCGCACGGGCGCGTCCTGCAGCAGTCGGACGACGCCGGCGACGTCGAGCGGACGCCAGTTCTCCGCGTCGGAGGCGGGGGCGGGGGTGGACATGCGACGAGGCTACCGCGCGGCGGTCAGGGGCGGCGCGCGCGGCGGATGAGGCGCGCGACCGCTCGGCGGCCGACGAGGAACAGCAGCAGGACGATCGCCGCGACCACGACGAAGGCGACCTGCACACCCTGACCGCTCGCGGCACGCAGCAGCATCCCGCCGGCCACGGTCACCGCCCACACCGGCAGGCCCGTGCGCACCGGGGCATCCGGCGCCCGCCAGGCGAGCGCGATCAGCCAGCCGAGGGCCAGCGCGGCGAGGAACGGCCAGGCGGTGATCACGAGGCCCCCGAGCACGTCCTCGCCGTGGCTCGCACGCCCGATGGCGGCGAAGACGACGACGAGGGCGGCGTCGATCACCGCGGAGACGACGACGGCGCGCACGGCGACGGGCGCGTGGGAGGCACCGGGTCCGCCCGGATCGCCGGGCACGGGGCGGGCTGTGGAGGACGGCTGCGCGGTCATGCATCCAGCGTACGGTCGGCGCCACCGCGTGAGAGGCTACCCCCGTGGCGAACTCCCGCTCCGGCGACTCGATGACCGAGCGGATCGTGCGCGTGCTCGACACGTTCGACACCGACCGCACGGTGCAGACGGCGAGCGAGATCGCCCGTCGCGCGGAGCTTCCGTCCTCCACCGCGCACCGCATCGTCGCCGAGCTGACCGAGGCGGGACTGCTCGACCGCGACGAGGACGGTCGCATCCGCCTGGGCATGCGCCTGTGGGAGCTCGCTCTGCGCGGCTCGCGGGCGCTGCGGCTGCGACAGGCCGCCCTGCCGCACATGGCGCGCGTGCAGACGGCGATCCGCGAGCACACGCAGCTCGCGGTGCTCGAGCACGACGAGGCGCTGTTCCTCGAGCGGCTCTCGCATCCGGATGCCGGGGCGAACATCACCCGGATCGCCGGGAGACTCCCCCTGCACGCCTCCTCGTCCGGCCTCGTGCTCCTCGCGCACGCCGACCCGGCGCTGCGCGAGCGGGTGCTCGCGGGGCCCCTGCGCGCACTGTCGCGCGAGACCGTGACCGACCCCGTGGCGCTGCGGGCGCTGCTCGCGGGCATCCGCCGCACGGGTCACGTCGTGGCGCCGGGGTCGATCGAGACCGTGTCGACCGGGGTGGCCGTCCCCGTGCGCGATCGCGGAGAGGTGATCGCCGCGCTGTCGGTGGTCCTGCCCCGGCCCGCGCCGGTGGAGGACGCCCTGCGCGCCCTGCGCGACGCGGCGAGCGCTATCGAGACGGACCTGCGCGCCGCCACGACATCCCGTTGAACGGGATATTTCCGGCCGGATTGCGAGCCGCCGGGCACACTGGTCGCCAGCCGCATCACCCGTCGAAGGAGACGTCATGAGCACCACCGTCCGCACACAGGTCGCCATCGTCGGCGCCGGCCCCGCGGGCCTGATCCTGTCGCACCTGCTCGCCGACGCGGGCATCGACTCGATCATCATCGACCAGCGCACCCGCGACGAGATCGAGTCCACGATCCGCGCCGGCATCCTCGAGCAGGGCACGGTCGACCTGCTGACCGCGATCGATCCGAACACGCGTGTGCACACGGTCGGCCAGCGTCACGACGGCGTCGAGCTGAGGGTCCACGGCGAGCCGCACCGCATCGACTTCCCGGGCCTCGTCGGCCGGAGCGTCTGGCTGTACCCGCAGCACGAGGCGCTGAAGGACCTCCTCTCGCTCCGTCTCGGCGCCGGGCAGGACCTCCGCTTCGGCGTCACCGCGCACCGCGTCGAGGGGGCCGACACGGATCGGCCGCGCATCGTCGCGGAGGATGCGCAGGGCGCGCCGCTCGAGATCGAGGCCGACTTCGTCGTCGGCGCCGACGGATCGCGGTCGGTCGTGCGCCCCGTCGTCGCGGGAGCCTCGAACGCCGGCTACTTCCGGGAGTACCCGTTCGCGTGGTTCGGCATCCTGTGCGAGGCGCCCCCGAGCGCCGAGGAGCTCATCTACAGCAACTCCGCCGAGGGATTCGCCCTCATCAGCCAGCGCAGCCCCGAAGTGCAGCGCATGTACTTCCAGTGCGACCCGGAGACCGACCCGAACGCGCTCTCCGAGGAGCAGATCTGGGAGACCCTGCAGGCGCGCGTGCCGGGTACGACCCTCGCCGAGGGACGGATCTTCCAGCGCGACGTGCTGCGGTTCCGCAGCTTCGTGGCGCGCGAGCTGCGCAGCGGACGTGCGGCGCTCGTGGGCGACGCGGCGCACACGGTGCCGCCCACCGGCGCGAAGGGCATGAACCTGGCGGTCGCCGACGTGGTGCTGCTCGCCGAGGCTCTGGACGCGCTGCTCAACCGCGGCGACGAGCGCCGCCTCGACGGCTACGCCGACCTCGCCCTGCAGCGCATCTGGAAGGCACAGCACTTCTCGTGGTGGATGACCAGCATGCTGCACACCGCCCCGGACGCCACCGACTTCGACCGTCACCGCCAGGCCGGCGAGCTGCGCAGCGTCGTCGAGTCCGAGGCCGGTCGCACCTTCCTCGCCGAGGCCTACACGGGCTGGCCCTTCGCCACCTCCGCCGTCTGAGCCCGCCCGCGTCCGAGCATCCGCCCGCGTCGCCTCCACCCGCCCCGCCCGTCGACACCGCCCTCACGCGTCGAGACCGCGCGCACCTGTCGAGACCCCGCGCGCCTGTCGAGACCCCGCGCGCCCCGAGACCCCCTTCACGCGTCGAGACCGCCGCCACGCGTCGAAACCCCGTGCGTAATCCGCGGTCTCGACGGCGGGACGCGGTCTCGACGGGCGCACGCGGTCTCGACGGGCGGACGCGGTCTCGACGGGCGGGGCCGGCGCGGAGGGCGTCAGCCGAGGCGCTGCGAGGTCACCCGACGGGCGAGGTCGGGGCTGATGTCGGCGATGTGCGCCCGCATCCGGTCCTCGGCCGCGGGGCCCAGGGCGTCGTACGCCGCGACGAACGCCGCGCGGGCGGCGGGGCGCGGCCATCCGTCGGGCAGGAGCGCGAGGGGATGCCCGGGATCGCCCTGCCGGAAGGCCTGCCACGTGAGCATGAGCGACATGCGGCGGGCGAAGGCGCGGGCGGCGGCATCCGGAGCCGCCTCCTCCTCGAGGTCGGCGGCGGAGTCGCTCGCCAGCCGGGCCAGGAGCTCGTCGTACGCATCCCGGACCGGCCCGAGGTCCCACGCACGCGTCGGGGCATCGCCCGAGGCGATCCGCAGCGGTCCGCGCAGCGAGGACGCGTCGAACACGCCGAGCTCGGCCAGCGCCGCACGTGCCTCGTCCGCCGTGTCGAACGGCGAGATCCACACGCCGTCGTAGAGGGGGGCGTACCCGAGCCACCGCAGGCGGGTGCGTGCGGCGTGGCGCAGCGGCCGCTCGGTCTCGGGGATGGAGAAGAAGATCGCGCTCCACTCGCCGTCCCACTCGGGGTCGTCACGCCCGAAGCCGCGCAGCCACCGCGCCTCGTCGAGGATGATGGCGTCGCCCTGCGCGGTGAGCGCGTGGCTCGTGCGACGGCCGGACTTCGTCGGCTCGAGCAGACCGCGCTCGGTGAGTCGCACGAGCGCCGCCCGCGCTGCCGGACCCTTCACGCCCAGATCGGCGAGCGCGGACAGGATCGCCCCCGTCGGCAGCGGCTCGTCGACGCGCAGCCAGTAGTCGCCGAACAGGGTGAGGATCTGGTGGACCGGCGAGCGGCGACGCCCGACGGACGCGCCGGGAGCCGGTTGGAGCTCACTCATCGCTCGTCGTCCTCCCCTCGTCCGTCCGTGCGCACCGCCGGGGTGCGTCGCCCGCTCAGTACACGTACTCCATCAGATCGATCCCCAAGGCGCGGAACGCCTCGTGCGCGCGCAGGCGGTGGGCGATCGACAGGTCGTCGAAGCAGACGATCAGGGCGAAGGCGACTCCGTGCCGCGGCCCGGCCAGCACCCCGGCCTCGGCACGGATGCCGTCGCCGCGCCCGGTCTTGTTGACGAACAGCAGTCCGTGCCGGTCCTGCTCGTGCGCGAAGGGGTCGAGCGCCGTGGCGGATCCCACGAGGGCCAGATCCTGATTCAGGTTGAGCCACTCCCCGACCTGGGCGCTGACGGCCGGCGAGACGATCTGCGCGTTCACGAGCCCCGCGAACAGCCTCGACATCTCGCCCGCGGTCGACAGGGCGACCTGGGGGGCGTCGTCGGGGCCGCGCGCGTCGCGGAATCCGTCGAGCAGCGCGGTCTTGGGCAGGCCGATCGCCTCGAGCCGCGCGCGGACGGCGTCCAGGCCCACCCGGCCGAGCAGCGCATTGGCGGCGGACGCGTCGGATGCCGCCGCGGCGAGCACGGCGAGGTCGGCGACCGGCAGCGCGGGCGCGATCAGGTGCTGCCACACGCCCGACACCCCGACGGGGTCGACCGATCGGCGCTCCACGATCTGCAGGGGGTCGAGCTGGCCGAACTCGATGCGGGCGGCGACCTCGACGAGCAGCGGCACGACGCCCAGGCCCGCGACCGGAAGCGTCAGGTGGTCGTCGCCGGTGAGGATCTCCTCGCCCGTGTCGAGGTCGGCGACGCGCACCGAGACGACGCCGCCGGACGCGGCGATCTGATCGAGGGCCTTCAGCGTCCCGATGAACGAGCGCGGGCGCAGCGATGCCCGGCGGGGAAGTCGCTCCTCGGAGACGGCGCGCCCCCGCGCGGCGCGGCGCGATGCGCCCGGCCCGCCCGTGCCCGGCGTGCCGGCGTCCGTCCGGTCGCGGCGGGCAGACCCGCGCTCGCCCGCGCGCGGCCCGGCGGCGTCGCGCGGGTCCTCCGCGTGTCCGCGGCGCGTGCGGGGCGGCTCGTTCACCAGATCGTGACGCGCTGATCCGCGTCGAGCCAGAGGCCGTCCTCCTCGGTGACGCCCCACGCCCGGTAGAACTCGTCGACGTTGCGGACGATCTGGTTGCAGCGGAACTCGTTGGGCGAGTGCGGGTCGATCGTCAGCAGCCGGATGGTCTCGGCCTCGCGGCTCTTCTGCCGCCAGATCTGCCCCCAGCTCAGCAGCAGACGCTGGATGCCCGTGAGCCCGTCGATCACGGGACCGTCGACCTCGTCGCCGTCGCCCGTCGCGGCCAGGTGCAGCCGGTACGCCTTCAGCGCGATGCCGAGTCCGCCCAGGTCGCCGATGTTCTCGCCGATCGTGAGCGCGCCGTTGACGTGGTGCTCGGCGGCGAGCCCCTGCGGCACGAGCGCGTCGTACTGGGCGATGAGGGCACCGGTGCGCTCCTGGAAGGCCGCACGGTCCTCGTCGGTCCACCAGTCGTTGAGCGCGCCCGTGCCGTCGAACGCCGACCCCTGGTCGTCGAAGCCGTGGCCGATCTCGTGCCCGATGACGGCCCCGATCCCGCCGTAGTTCGCCGCCGCGTCGCGCGCCGGGTCGAAGAACGGGTACTGCAGGATCGCGGCGGGGAAGACGATCTCGTTCATCAGCGGGTTGTAGTACGCGTTGACGGTCTGCGGCGTCATGTACCACTCGTCGCGGTCGATGGGCGCGCCGAGCTTGGCGAGCTGGCGGTCGTGCTCCCATGCGTTCGTGCGCAGCACGTTGCCGATCAGGTCGGCGGGGTCGACCTCGAGCGCCGAGTAGTCCTTCCAGCGCACCGGGTAGCCGACCTTGGGCGTGAAGGCGGCGAGCTTCTCCAGCGCCCGCTCCCGCGTGGCGGGGGTCATCCACTCCAGGCTCGAGATCGACTGCCGGTACGCCTCGATGAGGTTCGCGACGAGCTCGTCCATCTCGACCTTCGCCTGCGGCGGGAAGTGCCGCTCGACGTACACCTTGCCGACGGCCTCGCCCATGGCCGCCTCGACGAAGCTCACCGCGCGCTTCCAGCGTTCGCGGTTGACCGGCACGCCCGTGAGCTCGGTGCCGTAGAAGGCGAAGTTCGCATCGACGAACGCGGCGGACAGGAACGCGGCGGAGGCGCGGACGACGTGCAGCCGTACCCAGGCCTTCCAGTCGTCGAGACGCTCCGCGACGAGCAGCGTGCCCAGCCCGGCCAGAGCGCTCGGCTGGTTGACGTCGACCTCCGCGAACCCGTCCTGGAAGCCGGGCGCCACGGCGTCCAGCCAGGGGTCCAGGTCGACGCCGACGAGCTCGCGCAGCTCGCCCCAGCCCATCAGGTTGTAGGTCGCGACGGCGTCGCGGCTGCGCACGTTGTCCCAGTGGTGCGCCGCGATCTCCGTCTCGATCGCGAGGACCCGATCGGCCTGGGCGGCAGGGTCGTCGACGCCGGCGAGGCCGAGGATCGTCGCCACGTACTCGCGGAAGGCGACGCGCGTCTTGTCGAAGTTCTCGAGGCGGTAGTAGCTCTCGTCGGGGAGCGACAGGCCGGACTGGACGATGAAGGCGACGTAGCGCTGCGGGTTGCCCGGATCCGGCTCGATGTAGGTGCCGAAGAGGCCGCCGACGCCTTCGCGCTCGAGCTCGCCGACGGTGCGCAGGAGGGCGGGGATCGAGTCGATCGCGTCCACCCGCGACAGCTGACCGGCGAGAGGCGCCGCCCCGAGCGCCTCGATGCGCTCGGTGTCCATGAAGCTCGTGTAGAGGTCGCCGATCTTGCGCGCCTCCGTGCCCGGCTCCGCGCTCACCGACTCTTCGACGATCGCCCGCACGTCCTTCTCCGCCTGCTCGGCGATGAGGTGGAAGGAGCCCCAGCGGGCCTTGTCGTCGGGGATCTCGGTGCGCTCGATCCAGCCGCCGTTCACGTGGCGGAAGAGGTCGTCCTGCGGGCGGACCTCGGCACTCAACTCGGACAGCTCGATCCCCGAACGGGGGGAGTTCTCGGTCATCCCTCCACAATAGGCGGCGCCGCCGACGCCGCCGAGCCCGGCCCGCACATCACGGGAGGGTCATAGGTTCGCCCGTCGACGGCGGGGTCCCGCGCCCCTCAGCGGGGGACGTCGGTGATGTCGCAGGGCGGATCGGCGGCGTCGATCACCGCGCCGTCGAAGCGGGCGTGGGTCCACTCGATCGCATCGGCGACCATCGGCGAGTAGGTCTCCATCACTTCGGCGTGCTGGTAGCCGGCGTAGCGGCGGTAGTCCAGGCGCTGCCCGCTCTCGCACACCCGCGCCGCGTATGCGTCCTGCGTCGCGGGCGCGACGATGGCATCCGCGCCGCCCTGCCCGAGGAAGAGGGGAGGACCGATCCAGACCGGGGCGACGTTCTCGCGCAGCCGCTCCCCGAGCGGACCCGACGAGGGATCGTCCTCGAAGACCTGCCGGTCGGCGCTGGTGCCGAGCACCGCGAGCACCGACAGCGCCATCGACGGATCGGTGAGGCAGCGCTGCGACATCGCCCGCATGACCGGCTGGAGACCCGGGCGGATGTAGTCCTCCTCGGTGATGTCCGGGTAGATGTCCGAGAAGGCGGCGAAGGCGTACGACGCGAAGATGAGGCCGCCCTGCACGTCGGAGACCCGCTCGACGAGCGCGGGCGGATCGCTCGCGGGGGCGAAGGCCGCGACCCCGCGCACCAGGAGGTGGGGCGCGTAGTCACGGGCGAGCGCACCGGTCCACAGCGCGGCCGCGCCGCCCTGCGAGTGCCCCCAGACGACGGTCTCGACGCTGAGCCGCGCCTCGCGGATCTCGTGCGCGGCGCGCACGGCATCCAGCGAGGCATGGGCGCTCGCCTCGCCGAAGAGGTACGGATGCGGACCCTCCGTGCCCAGGCCGATGTAGTCCGTCGCGACGACCGCCCACCCCTGGGCGAGCACCTTCTTGATCACGAACATGCCACCGGCCCAGAACGGGCGCGGGTACAGCGAGGGCGCGCAGTGGCGCGCGTAGCCGGTGGTGCTGTGGTTCCAGTCGATGACGGGCCACCGATCGTCCGGGTCTCCGCCCTTCGGGACGACGACGAGGCCGCTGGCGACGCGGATGCGCCCGTCCACGCCCGTCGTGGTGTACAGGATCCGCCACCCCTCGGCGCCCTTGGGGACCTCGTGGGTGAACGGCTCCGCGCGCACGAGCCGTCCGGCCTCGTGCGGCAGCGACCGCGGCGCGGCGTAGAAGGGGTCGACCACGGCGGAGCCGTCGCGCAGGGGGACCGTCAGCAGCGCGGCGGCGACGGCCGCGACGACCGAGAGCACGGCGACGACCGCGCGCCCCCAGGGGCGGCGCGACCGGGGCGGCGCCGCCGTGTCCGGGGCGCCGCGGCGCGCACGGAGCATCCGCACCGCCGCGGCCAGGTCGGCCACCCCCCGCATGATGAGCGAGGCGCCGAAGACGACCGCGACGACGAGCAGGGTGATGTCGGGCCATGCGAGGGCCAGGACGCCGAAGATGAGGCCGGTGATGCCGAAGGCGGCGTCCGCGACGCGGTCGTTCCAGCCGCGGTCGCGGAAGATCGCCGTGCCGAGGCCGGCGGCGCCGTTCACGAGCAGCAGGATGCCGACGATGGCGGCCACCCCGCGCACCGTGAGCCCGGGCCATCCGAGGACGAAGACCCCGAGCACGATCCAGCCGACCGCGATCCAGCCGCGCCACCGGTTCTCGCCCTCCTCGGTGCGTCCGGAGGCCTCGAGGATGCCGGTGAGGACCATGCCGCCGCCGAGGAGCAGCGCCAGCACGTCGAGCGCCGTCGTGGGGCGCAGGACGATCACCGACCCGAGCACGACCGACACGGTCGAGAGGGCGATGCGCACCCACACCGGCATGCGCGCGACCAGCCGCCCGAGCGGGAGCGCGTCGAGCAGTCCGGTGCGTGCCATCCGTCCAGGCTACGGGCCGCACGGACGTCCGCCGTCCCCGGCGACGCCTATGCTCATGCCCATGGCGGCACGCACCCTCAACCGCGAGATCCTGCGGCTGGCGGTCCCGGCGCTCGGCGCCCTGCTCGCGGAACCGATGTTCCTCGTCGTCGATTCGGCGCTGGTCGGCCACCTGGGCGTCGTGCCCCTCGCCGGGCTCGGCATCGCGTCGGCGGTGCTGCAGACGATCGTCGGCCTCATGGTGTTCCTCGCCTATTCGACGACACCGGCGGTCGCACGGCGCTTCGGGGCGGGCGAGCACACCGACGCCGTCCGCGCCGGCGTCGACGGGCTGTGGCTCGCCCTGGGGCTCGGCGTGGTCCTCGCCGTCTGCGGCTCGCTGGCGACGCCCGGACTCGTGTCGCTGTTCGGGGCCGACGCCGCCGTGAGCGCGCAGGCCGTCATCTACCTGCAGCTGTCGATGTGGGGGCTGCCGGCCATGCTGATCGTCTTCGCCGCGACGGGGCTGCTGCGCGGGATGCAGGACACGGTCACGCCGCTGTGGATCGCCGGGATCGGGTTCGGGCTCAACGCGCTGCTGAACGCCCTGTTCATCTACGGATTCGGCTGGGGCATCGCCGGGTCCGCCGCCGGCACGGTCGTCGCCCAGTGGTCGATGGTGGGGGCGTACGCGATCGTCGTCGGTCGCCTGGCCCGGCGCCACGCGGCGTCCGTCCTGCCGCAGCGACAGGGCCTGCGCGGATCGGCGGCGTCGGGCGGCTGGCTGTTCCTGCGGACGGTGTCGCTGCGCGTGGCGCTGCTGGCGACCGTGTTCGTCGCCACGGGACTCGGCACCGACGAGCTCGCGGGGTGGCAGGTCGCGTTCACGATCTTCTCCGCCGCCGCCTTCGCCCTGGATGCCCTCGCCATCGCCGCGCAGGCTCTCATCGGCCGTGGACTCGGGGCGTCCGACGAGCCGTTCGTCCATCGCGTGCTGGGTCGCACCGTGATGTGGGGGGCGTGGTTCGGCGTCGCGGTCGGTGCGCTGATCGCCACCTCGTCCGGGGTCATCGGGCTCGTGTTCACCGGATCGCCGGAGGCGGCCGCGCTCGTGCAGCCCGCGCTCCTCGTCCTCGCCGTCGCCCAGCCGGTGTGCGGCATCGTCTTCGTCCTCGACGGGGTGCTGATGGGGGCCGGCGACGCCCGCTACCTCGCGATCGCCGGCGGGCTGAACCTCATCCCGTACGCCCCCGCGCTGCTGGCGGTGGTGCTCCTGCATCCCACAGGCGCCGGGGGGCTGGCCTGGCTCGCGGCGTGCTTCTTCGGGGTCTACATGCTCGCCCGCCTCGCGACCCTCGCCTGGCGCGCACGCCGGCCGGAGTGGCTCACCGTCGGCGCCTGAGCATGGGTCTCCCGGGGGACGGGCCGCCCGTCTCCGCTACGGCCGGGTCGCCCCGGGCGGTGCCGGTGCAACGGGGGCCTCAGCCCAGCGACGACACCACTCGTACATCACGACGGCGGCGGCGGCGCTGGCGTTGATCGACCGGGTCGATCCGTACTGGGTGATCTCCACGACGGCGGAGGCCGCGTCGACGGCGGCGGCGGACAGTCCCGGTCCTTCCTGACCGAACAGCAGGACGCAGCTCTCGGGGAGCTCGGCGCGGTCGACCGGCACGGCCCCCGGGACGTTGTCGATCGCGACCAGGGGAAGCCCCGCCTCCGACGACCACGCCACGAGTCCGGCGATGTCGTCGTGGTGGCGCACGTGCTGGTAGCGATCGGTCACCATCGCCCCCCGCCGGTTCCAGCGCCGCTTGCCGACGATGTGCACCTCCGCGGCGCCGAAGGCGTTCGCGCTGCGCACGATCGACCCGATGTTCATGTCGTGCTGCCAGTTCTCGATCGCGACGTGGAACGGATGCCGCCGGGCATCCAGGTCGGCCACGATCGCCTCCAGCGACCAGTAGCGGAACCGGTCGAGGACGTTGCGGCGGTCACCGTGGGCGAGGAGCTCGCGGTCGTAGCGCTCGTCGGCGGGCCACGCGTCCGGCCCGCCCGGCCAGGGGCCGACGCCGACCTCGAGCTGCGGCTCGCCCGCCGTGGTCGCCTCGTCCGGATCGTCGCTCCCGTGCACGGATCCAGGCTAGCCGCAGAGGATTTTTCGGCACGCCGAAATATCCTCTGCTAGCTTTTCGGTATGCCGAAACCTTCCCTCGAGCGCCCTCTCCCGTCGCGCGCGCCCTCCACGTCGCGGACGGCCTGGCTGCTGGGGCCCGCCCTCGTCGCCGGAGTCGCCTACCTCGACCCCGGCAACGTCGCGACCAACATGACCGCGGGAGCGTCGTTCGGCTACCTGCTGGTGTGGGTCGTCGTGCTCGGCAACGCGATGGCCTGGCTCATCCAGTACCTCTCCGCCAAGCTCGGCGTCGTCACCGGTCGCAGTCTCGCCGAGACGCTCGGCGCGCGACTGACCCGCCCGTGGGCGCGGCGCGGCTACTGGCTGCAGGCGGAGCTGGTGGCGATGGCGACCGACGTGGCCGAGGTGATCGGCGGCGCCGTCGCGCTGTGGCTGCTGTTCGGCGTGCCCCTCCCGCTCGGCGGACTGATCACGGGCGGCGTGTCGATCGCCCTCCTCCTCGTCCAGCAGCGCCGCGGGGCGCGCGCGTTCGAGTTCGTCGTGATCGGCCTCCTCGCCGTCATCGCGATCGGCTTCAGCTTCGGGGTGCTGCTCGCTCCGCCGGACGCCGGGGGCGTGGTCGCCGGGCTCGTCCCCCGCTTCGAGGGCGCCGAGTCCGTTCTGCTGGCCGCCTCGATCCTCGGGGCGACGATCATGCCGCACGCGATCTACGCCCACAGCGCCCTCGCCCGCGACCGGTTCCGGTCCGCCTCGGCGCACCCCGCCGACCGCGACACCGGCATCGCCCGCGTGCTGCGCGCGACGCGGTGGGACGTCACGATCGCCCTCGTCGTGGCCGGGACCGTGAACCTCTGCATCCTGCTCCTGGCCGCCGCCAACCTCGCGGGCGTTCCGGGAACCGACACCCTCGAGGGCGCGTACGCCGCGCTGCACGCGGGGCTCGGCGCCGCCGTCGCGACCCTCTTCGCGGTGGGTCTGCTGGCGAGCGGACTCGCCAGCACCGCCGTGGGCGCGTACGCGGGGGCCGAGATCATGCAGGGCCTGCTGCGTCTGCGCGTGCCGATGCTCGCGCGGCGCCTGGTGACCCTCGTCCCGGCGATCGCGCTCCTCGCCGCCGGAGTCGACCCGACGGGCGCGCTCGTGCTGAGTCAGGTGGTGCTGAGCTTCGGCATCCCGTTCGCGCTCATCCCGCTCGTGGCCCTGACCGCGCGGCGGGACCTGCTGGGCACCCACCGCAACCGCTGGTGGACGACCGCGGCCGGGACGACCGCCGCGGTGTTCCTCGTCGGGCTCAACGGACTCCTCCTCTGGCTCGTGCTGGCCGGCGGGTAGCCTGGAGCCCGTGCCCTCCCCCTCCGCCGCGATCGACGACTATCTGAAGACGATCTATCACCACACCGAGTGGCAGGACGACCCCGTCACCCCCTCGCAGCTGGCGGCGGAGCTCTCGCTCGCCCCGTCGACGGTGACCGAGATGGTGCAGAAGCTCGCGGCCCAGGGACTCGTGTCGCACCGTCCGTACGGACCCGTGTCGCTCACGGATGCCGGGCGCGCCCGCGCCGCTGCCGTCATCCGTCGTCACCGCCTGATCGAGACGTGGCTCGTGCGCGAGTTCGGCTATGCGTGGGACGAGGTGCACGACGAGGCCGAGGTCCTGGAGCACACGATCAGCGACCGCCTGCTCGAGGGCATCGCCGCGCGGCTCGGTCATCCCTCGCACGACCCGCACGGAGACCCGATCCCGGATGCCGCGGGGGTCGTCGCGCGCGAGCCGTTCGTCCTGCTCGGCATCGCCCGGATCGGGCACACGGGGCGTGTGCTGCGGGTCAGCGACCGCAACCCCGAGCTGCTGCGCGCCCTGCAGGGCGCCGGCGTCGACGTCGGGCACGTCGTCACCGTCGCGGGGCGCGACACCGTGCGCATCGACGGCGGGGCGCCGATCGAGCTGCCGCCGGCGGCGGCCTCCGCCGTCTGGCTGACCGCCTGACAACGCGCCGACAGGGCCCGACGGGCCCGGTCCCCTCAGCGGCGCCGCCGCGTCGCTGAGGGCGGTCTCAGCGGCGCCGCCGCGTGCGGCTCGCCTTCAGATAGGGCCACGGCAGGCCGGTCGCGTGCTCGCAGTAGTCCCAGAGCCGCCGGGCGATCTCCCGGTCGCGGGTGATTTTGGCGGGCTTCGCGAGCCGAGGCATCCCGTGGACGATGCGCGCCGGCCCCCAGAACTCCCCGCCGGTCGCGTCGGGGTCGACGAGGGCGCGCACGAGCGGCCACGCCCCGCGCTCCTTCGACTGGGTGATCGGCGCCTGCAGGTTGTCGACGAAGCGCTTCCCCGGCGTCGGCTCGTTGATCCCGATGACGCCGCGCGTGCGCCCGCCGATCGCGTATCCGGGATGGGCGACGAGGCTCGCGATCGGCACGTTCGCGGCGCGCAGCCGACGATCCGCCTCGAAGCCGAGCGCGGTCGTGGCGATCTTCGACTGCACGTACGCGCGCCAGGGCGTGTAGTCGTGGACGAGCTCCGGGTCGACCGGATCGTACGGCGACATGGCGGTGGACATCGAGCCCACCCAGACCATCCGCCCGCGCCCGGCGGCGAGCGCCAGGAGCAGTTCCCCCGCCAGCGCGTAATGACCGAGCGCGTTCGTGGCGAAGACGACCTCGTGCCCGTCGGGGGTCGTCTCGCGGTGGCGCGGCGGGTGGACGATCCCGGCGTTGAGGAGGAGGCCGTGCAGGCCCGCCCGCCCGCGCACGGTGGCGGCGGCGGCGCGCACCGAGCCGAGATTGCTGGTGTCCAGCAGCAGCGTCTCGACGGAGGCTCCGGGGACGTGCCTCTGCACCGCCGCGCGCGCGGCGGCGAGTCGGTTCGGATTGCGCCCCGTCATGATGACGTGGCCGCCCGCGCCCGCCAGCTGCATCGAGGAGAAGAAGCCCAGACCGGCGGTCGAGCCCGTGACGAGGTACCGCCGACCGTCGAGGTCGGGGAGGCGGTCGGGGTCCCAGTCGTCTCGTGCCACGGCTCCGAGACTAGGCCCCCGAGGCCCCGCTAGGCTGGGCCCATGCGGACACGCGCCGATATCGAGTGCTGGCTCACCGACATGGACGGCGTCCTCGTCCACGAGAACAAGCCCATCCCGGGCGCTGCGGAGCTGCTGCAGCAGTGGCGCGACAGCGGGACGCCCTTCCTCGTCCTCACGAACAACCCCTTCTACACGCCGCGAGATCTCAGCGCCCGGCTGCGGATCTCGGGCCTCGACGTGCCGGAGGACCGGATCTGGACCTCCGCCCTCGCCACGGCGGAGTTCCTGCGCGCGCAGCACCCCGGGGGGACGGCCTTCGTCATCGGCGAGGCGGGGCTCACCACGGCGCTCCACGAGGCGGGCTACGTGATGACCGAGACCCAGCCCGACTACGTCGTCGTCGGCGAGACCCGCAACTACTCGTTCGACCGCATCACGCAGGCGATCCGCTTCATCAACGCGGGTGCCCGGTTCATCATCACCAATCCGGACGCCACCGGCCCCACCCCGACCGGAGTGGTGCCGGCGACCGGGTCGTTCGCCGCTCTGATCACCCACGCGACGGGCAAGGCGCCCTACGTCGTCGGCAAGCCGAACCCCATGATGTTCCGCTCGGCGATGAACCGCATCGGCGCGCACTCCGAGAACACCGGCATGATCGGCGACCGGATGGACACCGACGTCGTGGCGGGCATCGAGGCGGGCCTGCACACGATCCTCGTCCGCACGGGGATCTCCGACGACGCCGAGATCGAGCGCTATCCGTTCCGCCCGGACGAGGTCCTCGACTCGGTCGCCGACCTGGTGTCGACCGAGCCGATCGAGTCCGAGGACCAGGACATCCTGTGACCCGCCCCGGCAGGGCGCGGTGAAGGACGGCGGAGGGATGAACGCGGGCGGCACCGGCCGTCGCGTCACGCTCACCGAGGTCGCCGAGAGGGCGGGCGTGTCCCGCTCGGCCGCGTCCTTCGCCCTCAACGGCCGCCTCGACCAGCGCCTCTCCGAGGAGACGATGGCGCGCGTGCGGCGCGCCGCGGAGGAGCTCGGATACCGCGCGAACGTCACCGCGAAGACGCTGCGCACCGGGCGGTCCGGCACGGTCGCGCTCGTGTCGGACTTCGTGAGCTCGACCTCGTTCGCGAACTCGATGGTCCGCGGCGCGCTCGAACGCCTGCGCGAGGCGGGCCTGCTGCTGTTCACCGTGGACACGCAGGGCGACACGGACGTCGAGCGGCGCTTCCTCGACGATCTGATCGCCCGGGACATCGACGGGATCCTGTACGCGTCGATGTTCACCCGGCGCGTCGCCGTGCCGGCGGAGGCGCGGCGCGTGCCCCTCGTGCTCATGAACTGCGAGGCGGAGGAGGGCGACCTCCCCGCCGTGATCCCGGACGAGGAGGGCGCCGGCCGCCACGCGGGACGTCTTCTGCTGGAGGCCGGGCACCGTCAGGACATCTGGTTCGTCGGCACGTTCCGCCCCGGTCGCACGGGCGGCGACGCGTGGCACGCGTGGGGACCGGTCGCGCTGCCGCGCCGGCTCGACGGACTGCGGGCGAGCCTGCGCGAGGCGGGCACGTCGCTCGCCGGCGAGATGCCGATCGACGACGACTGGGACGTGCGCAACGGCCTGCTCGCCGCCGAACGCCTGCTGGCGACCGGGACGGTGCCCCGAGCGGTCGTCGCGGTCAACGACGCGGTCGCCGTCGGGGTCGAGCACGCCCTGCGGCGCGCGGGGCTGCGGGTGCCCGCCGATGTCTCGATCGTGTCGTTCGACGGCGGAGCGCTGGCCGAGGCCGTCGATCCGGCGCTCGTGTCGCTGCGCCTTCCCCAGGCCGAGATCGGCCGACGCGCCGCGGAGCTGCTCCTGGACCGCTCCGCGGCGGCAGGGGTCGAGCGGGTCCCGATGCCGGCGACCGCGGGCGGATCCATCGCGGCGCCGCGCGCCTGACGACGGGTTCCGAGGCGACGGGACGACGGCCGGAAGTGCGTCTTGTCACCTCTGCTATATCGGTATAGCATAACGTTGTCCGAGGGCGATCGGCCCTCATCAGCACCGAGCACGTACAAAGGAGTATGACCATGAGCGCGACCCCCGCTCGCACTTCCCCCAATCCCTGGTGGGTGGGATTCGTCTGCGGAATGGCGACCTTCGTCGACGCCGCCGCGACCACCGGCATCGCCGTCGCGCTGGTCCTGTTCCAGTCGTTCGCGCCCGGGATGCCGGGGCTCACCCTCGACCAGGTCGGCCTCCTCACCGGTGTGCTCACCGCGGGCGTCGCGGTCGGATCGCTCGTCGGCGGCCGCCTCGCCGACCGCTTCGGTCGTCGCCGCGTCTTCCTCGTGACGATGACCCTGATCGTGCTCGGATCGATCACGCCGTTCCTGGGCATCTCCGTCGGCGTGCTGCTGCCCGGCATCGCGCTGATCGGCCTCGGCGTCGGCGCGGACCTGCCCGCCGCGCTCGCCTCGATCTCTGAGGCGGCCGACGACCGCAACCGCGGCAAGATCCTCGTCTTCTCCAACCTGCTCGGCGGCTTCGGCATCCTCCTCGCCGTGCTCGTCGGCATCTTCTTCGGATCGCTCGGCGAGACCGGCGGACGCATCATGTTCGCCGCCTTCGGCGGTGTCGGCCTGGTCGTCCTCGCCCTGCGCCTGACGATCCCGGAGTCGCCGACGTGGCTCGCCGCCCGCGACGAGCGCCGCAGCGGCGTCCAGACCGTGCGCGCCGAGCGCGGCCGCATCCGCGACTTCGGGCGGAAGCCCTACCGCCGTCCGTTCGTGACGCTCCTCGTCTACTACACTCTCGCCTCCGTCGCGATCAGCGTCGCCGGCAGCTTCGGCCCCTTCGTGGCGGTCAACGTCGCCGGCATCCCGGTGAACGAGTACCAGACCTGGACGCTCCTGGCGATGCCGGCCGCCATCCTCGGCGCCCTCTGGTTCATGGCCCTCGCCGACACGCGCTGGCGGATGTCGTACTTCGTCGCCGGCTCGATCGCCGTCGTCGCGGCGAACCTCATCCCCGTCGTCTTCGGGTTCACCCTCCCCGCACTCATCGTGTCGGTGCTCGTGTCCACGTTCGCGGGAGCGTTCTGCTTCGAGACGATCATGAAGGTGTGGACGCAGGAGTCCTTCCCGACGATGCTCCGCTCGACCGCGCAGGGCACCGTGTACGCCGTCGCGCGCTTCGCCACCGCCGGGTTCAACGTCGTCACCCCGGCCCTGCTCGTGATGAACCCGAGCGGCGTCTACGTCGGCGTGTCGATCGTGGCGGCCCTCGGCTTCCTCATCGGCTGGATCGGGTTCCGCCGCGGCGTCTCGAACGCGTTCCAGGTCGAGGACGAGCTCGTCTCCGGATCGGTTCCGCTCGAGCCCTCCCTCGCCGGCGACCCGCTCCGCCCCTGACCCCCTCCCGTCCGAGCCCCGAGCCGGACCCTGCACCCGAGATCGGAAAGCCCATGCACGTCCTCCCGTTCACCGCCGACGTCCGCGGCCTCACGCTGCGCGGCACGCACTACCTGCCGGACGCCGCGCCCGGCGGGGACGGCGACCCCTCGCCCGACGCGCCGACCGCGGTGCTGCTGCACGGGTTCGGCGGAAGCCGCGTCGAGACGACGGGGGTGTTCGTCACGCTGGCGCGCGCCCTCGCTGCGGCGGGAGTCGGGGTGGTCGCATTCGACCGCGCCGGGCACGGCGAGAGCGACGGCGAGTTCTTCAACACGACGGCCTCGGGCGACATCGCGGACACCGCCGTCGTGCTCGCCGCCGTGCGCGCCCTGCCCGGCGTCGCGGCGGACGACATCCACCTCGTGGGCATGAGCCTGGGCTCCGTGATCGCGGCGGCCGTCGCCGCGGAGGACGGCGGCATCCGATCGCTCACCCTCTGGTCGACGGCCTCCGTGTTCGTGGAGGACATCCGCGACGGGCAGATCCAGGGACGCTCCCTCGCCGGACTCGACGAGCCCGGCGGGTACTTCGACTTCCTGGGGATGCGGATGGGTCCGGCGATGCGCCGGGACGCCCTGGAGTTCGACCCCTACGCGCGCGCGGCGGCCTATGCCGGCCCCGCGCTGCTGCTGCACGGGACGCTCGACTTCGTCCCCGTGCGCTGCGCCGAGCGGTACACCCGCGACGACGTGTTCGGCGAGCGCGCCGAGCTCGTGGTGGTCGAGGGGGCCGACCACGGCTGGGCTCAGCTCCCTCAGCGCGACGAGCTGATCGCGCGCACCACGGACTTCCTCTCCTCGCACACCCGAAAGGCCACCCGATGACCCTCCTCACCGCCGACGGCGCCGCACCCGGCGCCGCTCCCGCCCGCCGCGCGATCGGCGAGGTCGTCGACCTCGACGGCACGTCCGTCCTGCTCGAAGGGCATCTCGACATCGATCGCAGCGAGGGCATCCGTCCGCTGCGCCTCCCGCGCGGCGCGTGGCGGCACTTCCCCCCGAACGGCGAGACTCTTGCGGCGATCGTCTCCAACGCGAGCGGTGTGCGCGTCCGGGTGCGCACGGCGGCGACGCGACTGGAGCTCGGGCTGCGGTGCACGCAGCTGTTCTTCGAGCAGCTGCCGGGGCCCGTGAACGACATCGTGGTCGAGGTCGACGACACGGTCGTCGGCGTCGTGCAGGCTCCCGTCCACGACATCCGGCGCGTCAGCTTCTCGGGGAACGCGAGCGAGGCCCTGCCGCAGCAGGAGCCGGGAGTCGTCTCGTTCGCGGGGCTGCCGACGGGCGAGAAGACCGTCACGATCTGGCTCCCGCAGGGGATGATCGTCGACCTGCTGTCCCTGCGGGGCGACGCGCCGATCGCCCCCGCCGAGCCGTCGGCAGCGCCGGTCTGGATCCACCACGGCAGCTCCATCAGCCACTGCGTCGAGACCCCCTCTCCCACCGGGGTCTGGCCGGTCGTGGCCGCCCGCACCGCCGGGCTCTCGCTCGTGAACCTGGGCTTCGGCGGGCACTGCATGCTCGACCCGTTCGTCGCGGATGCCATCGCCGCCACCCCCGCAGACGTCATCTCGATCAAGGTCGGCGTCAACATCGTCGGGGCCCGCGCGATGGACCAGCGCACGTTCGTGCCCGCCGTCCACGGCTTCCTCGACCGGGTGCGCGCGGGACATCCCGACACTCCGATCGTGCTCGCCTCGTCCATCCTCTGGCCCGGCAGCGAAGACGTGCCCGGGCCCGCGGACGTCGAGTTCCTGGACGGCGGACGCGTACGGTGCCACACCGCCGGACAGCGCGGCGATGTCGCGAAGGGCGCTCTGACCATGGTCGAGTCCCGGCGGCACCTCGAGCTCGTGGTCCGCGAGCGCGCGGCGAGCGGCGAGCACCTGTTCTCGCTCGACGGGCTGAGCCTGTACGGGCCCGACGACCTCGACCGATTCACCCTGCCGGACAGCCTGCATCCGGACACCGCGCTGTACGCCGAGATCGGCGCCCGCTTCGCGTCGCGCGTGTTCGGACCGTCGGGCCTCGTGCCACGGGCGACGCTAGGCTGACGATGCCCGCCGCGGGCGGAGGAGGCGTCGTGAACCCGGTCGAACAGATCATGCTGCAGGTGACGACGATCATCATCCTCCTCGGGGTGCTGATCATGACCGTGGCCCGCTTCACCCGGATGACGCGCCGCGACCGGCGCAATCGTGGCGGGCGCGACGGCGATCCGCGCGGCCGTGGCGGCGATCCTCGCGACCGCGGCGAGGGTCCTCGCGACCGCGGCGAGGGTGGCGTGGGGGGCGAGCGCTGATGGCGGTCTTCTTCGTGCTGACGGGCCTCGCGCTGCTGATCACGGCGCTCGTGCTGTTCGTCCGCGGACGGAAGGACGCACCCCAGGGCACGCCGCTGCCCAACGGACGCGGCATCATGCTGCTGACCTTCGCGGGGCTGCTCCTCGCCCTGGCATCCCAGCTGCCGCTGTTCCGCTGAGCCGACGCCCGTCCGGGCCGGGCGGGGGGTCTGGCGGGTTCGGGCGGGTTCGGGCGGGTTCGGGGTCGCGTCTGGTCGCCCCTCGGGCGAGTTCGGGGTCGCGTCTGGTCGCCGGCGAGCGAGTTCGGGGTCGCAAGTGGTCGCCACGCGCACCTCGATGCGACCAGAGGCGACCCCGAACGTGGATCACGCGCCCCTCAGGACCGGGGGCGAGGGGCAGCGCTCAGCACCCGCCCCCTCGAGTTCGGGGTCGCGTCAGGTCGCCCTCGGGCAAGTCCGGGGTCGCAAGTGGTCGCCACGCGCACCTCGATGCGACCAGAAGCGACCCCGAACGTGACCGGGCCGGCCGGGCGGCCCGGGCGGGGCCGGGCGGGCGGGCGGGCGAGCAGAGGGCACGGGACCGGGGGAGAGCACGGGTTTTCACGGTGCGCGCGGGCGCAGCGCATCCCGCGTTCGCGTAGCGTGGGATTCCGGACAACTCCCGACGAAGGGACGGACCATGAACAACACGATCATCGTCGGCGTGAAGGATGCCCAGGTCGGCAGCCACGCCGTGGACTGGGCAGCAGCGAGGGCCGACGCCCGCAGACAGGCCCTCGAACTGATCGCGATCGTCGGCGGAGCCGTCGGTGCGGTCGGCGAGGAGAGCATCGTCGCCGAGGCGAGCGCCGCCTCGCAGGAACTGCTCGACGAGCAGATCGAGCGCGTGCGCGCCGCGTACCCGACGCTCGCGGTCTCGACGCGCGTCTCGACCGGCGACCCCGTGCGGGTTCTGAACGAAGCCTCGCGCGTCGCCGTGCTCCTCGTCATCGGCAGTGACTACCGCGGCCAGACGGAGGGTCCCGCGCGCGGCGTGCACGGAATCCGCATCGCCGCCGGATCGTCGTGCCCCGTCGTCGTCGTGCCCGCAGCAGAGACCGGCGAGCGGCGCGGCGTGGTCGTCGGCATCGACGGATCCTCGACCTCCGAGCACGCCCTGCGATTCGCCGCGGACGAGGCGGACCGCCTCGGCGAGACCCTCATCGCGGTGAGCGTCTGGACGCCGTTGACGGCTCCGCGCAATGCGTTGGCCGTGTACCCCGACATGTATCTCGCGAACATGCAGGCGGCCACCGAGGAGGTGTTGGCGCTCGCCCTCGCGGGCGTCGCGGTCGACCACCCCGACCTCGTCGTGGAACGTCGCGCGGTGCGCGGCTACCCGTCGCACGTGCTCAGCGAGGCGGCGACGGATGCCCGCATGATCGTCGTCGGCACCCACGGACGCGGGGCGCTCGCCCGGTTCCTGCTCGGATCGATCAGCCAAGAGGTGCTGTCGCGCCTGACGACGGTGACCGCCGTCGTCCGCTGAGCCACGACGGCTGCACCACGGCGGAGATCGGCACTCCTGCGGAGCCGCACGCCCCAGGCATCCGCAGATGCGCCGATCTCCGCAGGAACGAGGATCTCAGCCACACCGCGCGGGGGCGCAGCTTCACGCACGCTCGGCGGAGAGGCCGGGATCCGTCGCCCGGCCGTCGCCGATCAGCTCGGCAATGCCTGCAGCACCTGCTGGACGAACGTCTTCGCCGCCGGCGACTCGGCGTCGACGTACAGCGACGAGGTCGTCGACAGCCACGTGCCGATGGGCGTGAAGACGTCGAACTGCCCCGGGAAGGTTCCGCCGCCCTTCGCCGCCCACGCCGTGAGATCGGGCCCGAACAGCGTGGTCGGCTCGCCCGCGCCGCCGGCCGCCGTCTCGGCCCTCGTCAGCGCGTCGTGGGAGGGCTGGCCGACGGCGATCAGGACGTGGTCGCCGCTCGTCGAGATCCACTCGCAGGCGATGCCGCCCTCCGCCACGATCTGGGCCGCGTTGGAGTCGGGGGCGGGCGTATACGCGGCCTGCAGCGCGAACCCGGAGGCGTACTGGTCGAGGACCGAGGTGGGCATGATGTCGTCGCACGTCTCGTCGAGGGGCGTCGGGCCGGCCTGGGTCGGACCAGCGTTCGGCGTCGACGCGCCGTCCGGAGTCGGCGCGGAGGATGCCGCGACGGATGCCGTCGGCGAGGTGGATCCGGCCGGCGCCGCGGTGGACGCACAGCCCGCCAGGGCGACGACCGCCGCGCCCGCGAGGAAGCCGGTGAGCAGGGCGCCGGGAACCGCCCGGCGCTGTGAAGTGGACATGAGAACTCCTCGTCTGATCGGGCGGCGAATCCGCCCTCAGCCCAGGGTCGCGGAGTCCTCACGCTTCGGGACTGTGCACAGTGACCAGTCCCGCCGCCCCGCGGCGAGCCGCGCGTGCACAGCAGCGGAGATCTGCACAACTGCGGTGGCTGGAGGTGCAGGCATCCGCGATTGTGCAGATCTCCGCGCGAGCGCGAGCCCGCAGCCGAGCGCGCGCCCTACTGCGCCGCCAGCCCCAGGTCGTCGAGGTCGATGATCGAGCGCCACTCGTAGCCCGCGGCTTCGACGGGGCCCTGCGCGCCGGTCTTGCGATCCACCACGGTGACGACCGCGACGATCTCCGCGCCGGCGGCGGCGGCGACCTCGGCGGCCTTCAGCGGCGATCCTCCGGTGGTCGAGGTGTCCTCCACGATGACGACGCGCGCACCGGCGACCTCGGCGCCCTCGATCTGGCGGCCGCGGCCGTGGTCCTTCGGCTCTTTGCGCACGACGAACGCGTCTACGGGGGTCCCAGCGGCGACCGAGGCGTGCATCACGGCGTTGGCGATCGGGTCGGCGCCCAGGGTGAGTCCGCCCACGGCGTCGATGTCGAGGTCGCGCACCGCATCGAGCACGAGCCGGCCGATCGCGGGGGCGGCGCGGTGGTCGAGGGTCAGCTTGCGCATGTCGACGTAGTACGTCGCCTTCTTGCCGCTGGACAGCGTGAAGTCGCCGTGGAAGACGGCTTCGGCGGCGATGAGGTCGATGAGGGCGCGGCGCTCGGACTCGAGCTCGGGCGTGGAGGCGGCGGTCATGCACCCGAGTCTACGGAGCGAAGAACCCCGGTTTTTTCCGTGTCATCTGCAGCCGGGGAATCCGCCGCGCCCCCTAGAGTCGGGAAGGTCACCCGGCGCGGTGTGCGGGCGTGCCCGCTCCGACCGGACCCATCGAAGGAGCACCATGGCACGCATCGGCATCGTCCGCGAGCAGCCCGGCGAGACGCGCGTCGCCGCCTCCCCCACCACGGTCGGAAAGATCCGCGCCCTCGGCTACGACGTCGTGGTCGAAACCGGCGCCGGCGCCGCGTCGTCGTTCCCGGATGCCGCATATGAGGCCGCCGGCGCCGCCGTCGCGCCCCGGGACGAGACGTGGGCCGCGGACATCGTGCTCAAGGTCGCCGCACCGACGGATGCCGAGATCGCGCTCCTCCACCCGGGCTCGACACTCGTGGGCATCCTCTCTCCGGCGCTCCGCCCCGATCTGCTGTCGACCCTCGCCGCCCGCGGAGTCACGGCTCTCGCGATGGATGCCGTTCCGCGCATATCCCGCGCGCAGTCGATGGACGTGCTGAGCTCCATGGCGAACATCGCGGGCTATCGCGCCGTCGTGGAGGCCGCGAACGAGTTCGGCCGCTTCTTCACCGGGCAGGTGACCGCGGCCGGCAAGGTCCCGCCCGCGAAGGTGCTCGTCGCCGGCGCCGGCGTGGCCGGTCTCGCCGCGATCGGCGCCGCGTCGAGCCTCGGTGCGATCGTGCGGGCGACCGATCCGCGCCCCGAGGTCGCCGACCAGGTGGCATCCATCGGCGGCTCCTACCTCGAGGTCGTCGTGCCCGACGAGCAGAAGGAGGTGTCGTCCGACGGCTACGCCAAGGCGACGAGCGCCGCCTACGACGCGGCCGCCGCGAAGCTCTACAGCGACCAGGCCGCCGACGTGGACATCGTCATCACGACGGCGCTCATCCCGGGTCGGGCGGCGCCGCGTCTGCTCACCGCCGCGGACGTCGCCGCGATGAAGCCCGGAAGCGTCATCGTCGACATGGCCGCGGGCCAGGGCGGCAACGTCGAGGGATCCGTCGCGGGCGAGCGCGTCGTCACCGACGGCGGCGTCATCATCCTGGGCTACACCGACCTCGCCGGCCGCCTTCCCCAGCAGGCGTCGCAGCTCTACGGCACCAACCTGCTGAACCTGCTCGCGCTGCTGACGCCGGGCAAGGACGGCGCGCTGACCGTCGACGAGTCCGATGTCGTGCAACGGGCGGTCACCGTCACCCAGGACGGCGCCGTCACGTGGCCACCACCTCCCGTGCAGGTCTCGGCGGCTCCGGCGGCGACGCCGGCCGGGCGCGACGCCGCCGCCGACCCCGCGGCCCCCGTGAAGAAGGGCCTCTCCGCCGCGGCCAAGACGGGCCTGATCGTCTCCGGGATCGCTGCGCTCTTCCTGGTCTGCGCCGTCGCACCGGCCCCGCTCCCCCAGCACTTCCTGGTGCTGACCCTGTCGGTGGTCATCGGCTTCTACGTCATCGGCAAGGTCGCGCATGCCCTGCACACTCCGCTCATGAGCATCACGAACGCCATCAGCGGCATCATCATCGTCGGGGCCATGACCCAGCTGACGGTGCCGCATCCGCTCGTCCAGATCCTGGCGGCTGTCGCGGTCCTGCTCGCGTCCATCAACATCTTCGGCGGCTTCGCCGTCACCAGGCGCATGCTCGCCATGTTCCGGAAGGGTGACGACCAGTGACCATCGTGACCACCAGCGACGTGTCCCTGCTGAGCCTCGCACAGTCCATCGCCACAGCGGCATACATCGTCGCCGCGCTGCTGTTCATCCTCGCGCTCGCCGGCCTGAGCAAGCAGCAGAGCGCCCGCCGCGGCGTCGTGTACGGCATCGCGGGCATGACGATCGCCCTTCTCGCGACGTTCGTCCTGGTTCTGGCGGGGGGCGCGCTGGCCCCCGACGACACCGCCGCGTTCCTCGGCGTGGGCCTGCTCGTGGCGGCGGTCGTCGCGGGCGCGGCGATCGGCCTCTGGCGCGCCCGCGTCGTCGAGATGACCGGGATGCCCGAGCTGATCGCGCTCCTGCACTCGTTCGTCGGCCTCGCGGCGGTGCTCGTCGGCTGGAACGGCCACCTCTACGCCGAGGGCCTTCCCGAGGAGCTGGTGGGCATCCACCACGCCGAGGTGTTCATCGGGGTGTTCATCGGCGCCGTCACCTTCACGGGGTCGATCGTGGCCTTCCTCAAGCTCTCGGGGCGCATGTCGTCCAAGCCACTCATGCTGCCGGGCAAGAACCTGCTCAACGTCGGTGCGCTCGTCCTCTTCGTGGCCCTCACGGTGTGGTACGTCGCCGTCCCCTCGCTGGGCCTGCTGATCGCCGTCACGGTGCTCGCCCTGGCCCTCGGCTGGCATCTCGTCGCGTCGATCGGCGGCGGCGACATGCCCGTCGTCGTCTCGATGCTGAACAGCTACTCCGGCTGGGCGGCGGCGGCGGCCGGCTTCCTGCTGAACAACGACCTGCTGATCGTCACGGGCGCGCTGGTCGGATCGAGCGGTGCGTACCTGTCGTACATCATGTGCAAGGCCATGAACCGGTCGTTCCTGTCGGTGATCGCCGGCGGCTTCGGCATCGAGGCGCCCCGGAGCGGCGAGGAGGAGCACGGCGAGCACCGCGAGACGGACGCCGCCGCCGTCGCCGAGCTTCTGCGCGAGGCCCGCTCGGTGGTCATCACGCCCGGCTACGGCATGGCGGTCGCCCAGGCGCAGTACCCGGTCGCGGAGCTCACGAAGCGGCTGCGCGAGCGCGGGGTCGAGGTGCGCTTCGGCATCCACCCGGTCGCCGGACGCCTGCCCGGCCACATGAACGTGCTGCTCGCCGAGGCCAAGGTGCCGTACGACATCGTCCTCGAACTCGACGAGATCAACGACGACTTCGCCGCCACCGATGTCGTCCTCGTCATCGGTGCGAACGACACGGTGAACCCCGCCGCCGCGGAGGACCCCGGTTCGCCCATCGCGGGCATGCCGGTCCTGCACGTGTGGGAGGCGAAGGACGTCGTGGTGTTCAAGCGCTCCATGGCATCCGGCTACGCGGGCGTGCAGAACCCGCTGTTCTTCCGCGACAACACGCAGATGCTCTTCGGCGACGCCAAGGAGCGCGTGGAGGACATCGTCCAGGCCCTGTGACGCCCGGCCTCGTCAGTGATCGCGGCTCAGGAACGGGCTGGGCCACGCGCCCAGCGCGAGGACGGCCAGGGCGACCTGGACGAGCCCTGTGGCGAAGTAGATGCCCTGCAGCGGCGACCACTGGCGGAGGATGGCGATCTCGGCGAAGATCCAGGTCATCATCACGAGTCCCGCTGCCGCGTGGATCCCGGGTGCGACGCGGAAGTGTCCGTGCTGCGCCGCGAGGGCGAGAGCCTGCGATCCTCCCACGACGAGCCCGAGGATCACGCCGGGGACGACGAACGACTCGAACGGCGTGCCCTCGAGCCAGGCATGGGGGACACCGGCGCCGTCGAGGAAGACGCCGAGCACGCCCCCGATCAGGCACGACACCACCTGGAACCACCCGACGATCGCCAGTCCGATCCGGATGCCCCGCGGCGCACCTGACATGGCCCGAGGCTACACCGCGCCGTCCTCCCCCGCCGGTGCACCCGCCGGGACTATCGTCGCCCGTCCGCCCCTCCCGCGTCGAGACCCGCCTCCCGCGTCGAGACCCGCGACGTGACGGATGGTCTCGACGTGCGCAGCGGGTCTCGACGCGCGCAGCCGGGGACGGGCGCGTCCGCCGGGGCGCATACGCTGGATGCCATGCGCATCGCCACCTGGAACGTCAACTCCATCCGCGCCCGCGTCGTCCGGACGGTCGAGTTCGCGGTGCGTGAGGACATCGACGTCCTGCTCATGCAGGAGATCAAGTGCAAGCCCGACCAGTTCCCCTACGCGCAGTTCGAGGACGCCGGCTACACGGTCGAGGCGCACGGCCTCAACCAGTGGAACGGGGTGGCGATCGCCAGTCGTGAGCCGATCGACGACCTCCAGGTCGGATTCCCGGGCATGCCCGGCTTCGCGAAGGGGCACGAGGGGCCGGACGCCCCGCAGGAGGCCCGCGCCCTCGGCGCGACCATCGGCGGGGTCGAGCTGTGGAGCCTGTACGTGCCGAACGGACGGGGGCTCGACGACCCGCACTACCGCTACAAGCTGGATTGGCTGGAGGCGCTGCGTGGATACACGGTCGACACGCTCCGGAGGGATCCCGACCGGTCGCTCGCTCTCACCGGCGACTTCAACATCGCCCCGACGGATGCCGACAACGGCGACCCGACCGTGATCGAAGGCGTCACGACCCACGTGTCACCGCCCGAGCGCGCGGCCTTCCAGGCCCTCCTCGACGCCGGCCTCAGCGACACCGTGCGGCCGCTCGTCCCGACGGGGTACACCTACTGGGACTACAAGCAGCTGCGGTTCCCGCGCAACGAGGGGCTGCGCATCGACTTCGTCCTCGGCTCCCACGCGTTCGCGGACGCGGTCGTGGCGGCGGCCATCCACCGCGACGAGCGCAAGGGCGAGATCCCGAGCGACCACGTACCGGTCGCCGTCGAGCTCGAGCTGGACGGCCCGGACGACGACGACCGCCCCATGATCTTCTGAGCTGATCCCGACGACGCGGACAGGCCGACCGCCGGTCGAGACCGGCGGTCGGGCCCGACGGTCAGCCGCGGGCGAGGGCCGGAACGCGTGCCGGGACGAGGACGCTGCCGCTCTGGCGGACGTTGACACTCCCCGCACGCCACAGGGCGACGACGCTCCACACGAACAGGCCGCACAGCATCACGTTGCGCGCGAGCAGGACGCCCGCGGCGAACGGGTGGCCGTCGATGAGCGGCATGTACAGCACCGGGAAGACCAGCGTGGTCAGGAAGCAGGTCGCCGCCATCCATCCCGCCGCGCGCGACCAGGCGGCGCGGTCGACGGCGATGCCGACGGCCACGATCGGGGCGAGCCACAGCATGTACTGCGGCGATCCGACCTTGTTGAAGACGATGAGCGCGCCGGTGAGGGCGAAGCTGCCGCTCAGTACGAGCTTCAGCTGGAGCTGCGGAGTGAGGCGACCCTCGCGGATCGCGAGGCGCCGCGCGCGCCACAGCAGCAGCACGATGACGGCGAACGAGAGCGGCATAAGCATTCCGACGATCTCACCGGCGAGCTGAGCGCCCGGTCCGGCGACCTCGCGGGTGGCGAGCACGTAGTTCTGGCGGATCTCCGAGCCGGGGAGTCCCAGCACCGTCCCCCACACCCACGGCGTCGCGACGGGGGCCTCGAGCTGCAGCGCCCGGTCGCCCTGGATCGTGGCGAAGCTGAAGAGGTTCGACCCGCCGCCGTAGGCGACGACCGTCAGCGCGATCACGATCGAGACGACCACGCCGCCGACGATGATGCGCAGGCGCGAGGAGACCATCGTCACGGCGGCAGCCGCGATCGCGGCGGGCCACACCTTGATCCAGGTCGCAGCGGCGATCAGAGCGCCCGCCACGGCGGGGCGACGGACGAGGAAGACGAGACCGGCGATCGCGAGCGGAGCGGAGAACGCCTCGAGGCGGAGCATCGACACCGGCCCCAGCAGGATCTGGATCGCGAGCCAGTACCACGCGGCCAGATAGCCGGAGCGACGGCGCAGTCCCCCGGTGAGCGCCAGGATCGCGACGAAGTTCGCGCCCGCGACCATCACCAGCCACAGCAGCTGATAGTTGTACGCGCCGGCCGCGATCGCTCCCACGATGGGGGCGAGCGCTCCGGCCGGGTACACCCACGGCATGTCGATGACCGGCCAGTAGCCGAGCTTGGCCTGCTCCGCCCACAGGCGGTACAGCGGGAGGTCGCCCTGCGCCTGGCCGGCGAGGATCGTGGGCAGCAGGCTCAGGAAGTAGATGCCGTGCACGACGGCGAACCCGATGAGCAGGCCGCGTCGCGTGAGGGCGAACCGCAGGAGCGGCGCGCGCATCCTCCACAGCTGGTCGACGCGGCGGCGGGCGCCCGAGGGCAGCCACGCGAGGGAATCGTTGCCGCTCGCGCTGATGGCGCGGCGATGCTGGGGCGCAGTCGTCACCCGGATGAGTGTAGAGAACCCGGCTGAGTGTCAGGTGGACCCGGTATGACGATCACCTGGCAATTCGCTGAGTGTCGATTCTCCGCCGCGAGGGGGAGGTCGCGGCATCCCGCCCCCTCTAGCGTAGAGGGATGCCTCCGCAGATGCGCTTCCCCTGGGTGCGTCCGGTGACCGCCCCGCAGCGGCGGACCGATCTCGCCCTCGCCCTGTCGCTGCTCGTCGCCGCGGTCGTCAGCGCGTGGCTCGGCCAGGTGGCCGGCGTCTACCGGCAGGACACCCCGGCCTTCGGCTGGGCGCTGCTGTACGGCGCCGCGATCACCCTCCCGCTCGCTCTGCGGCGGCGGATGCCGGAGGTCGCACTGATCGTCGTGGCCGTCGCGTTCTTCGTCGGGGTCTCGTTCCGGATCCCCGAGCTCTACGTGGGCAACGTGGCGCTGTTCATCGGGATGTACTCCGTCGGCGCGTGGGTCACCGACCGCAGGCGCGCGACCGTCGTGCGCCTGCTGATCATCGCCGGGATGTTCGTGTGGCTGCTCGTGACGACCTTCGAGGCGGCGACGGCCGACGACGGCACCGGCCCCTCGCGCGCCGGGCTGTTCTCGCCCTTCGCGGCGTACATGATCCTGCAGTTCCTCGTGAACGCCGCGTTCTTCGGCGGCGCCTATCTGTTCGGCGAGCGGGCATGGGCCCAGAGCCGCGAACGGGCAGCTCTCGAGCAGCGCACCCTCGAGCTGGAGCAGGAGCGGGAGCTGACCGCTGCGCAGGCGGTGGCGCTCGATCGGGTGCGCATCGCGCGCGAGCTGCATGATGTCGTCGCCCACCACGTCTCGGCGATGGGGGTGCAGGCCGGCGCCGCCCGGACCGTGCTGGAGCGCGATCCGGCGGCGGCGCGCGAAGCGTTGCAGACGGTCGAGCAGTCCGCGCGCGGCGCGCTCGTGGAGCTGCGCCAGCTGCTCGAGACGCTCCGGACGCCGGATGCCGAGACGCCCGCCGATTCGACCGTGCACCTGTCCGCCCTCCCCGACCTCGTCGCGCACGCGAACGCGAACGGGTTGCCGACGACGTTCTCCGTCGTGGGCGAACCCGCGCCGGCCTCCGAGCTCGTGCAGGTGAACGTGCACCGCGTGGCTCAGGAGGCGCTGACGAACGCCCGCCGTCACGGCGGCCCGGGCGCCACCGCCGACGTGCGACTGCGCTACGAGGACGACGCCCTCGAGCTGGAGGTCGCGAACACCGGCCGCGCCCCGCTGGTCGGCCGCCCGGGGCTCGGGCTCGTCGGGATGCGCGAGCGCGCGGCGGCCTCGGGCGGCACGATCGAGCTCGGCCCGCGCCCGCGCGGCGGCTTCCTCGTGCGACTGCGCGTGCCTCTCGTCCCGTCGCAGGAGTCCGCTCCCGGTCCGTCCGGCGGACGGCGCGGCGGCCGGAGAGAGCGGTCCGCGGCGGAGGCATCCGCGTGAGCGCGCCGGTGCGGGTGCTGCTCGTGGACGATCACGCCGTCATGCGGGCCGGGTTCCGGATGATCCTCGAGGCCGAACCCGACATCTCCGTCGTCGGCGAGGCCGGAACGGGGGTCGAGGCGGTCGCGGCCGCCGACGCCCTGCGCCCCGACGTGATCTGCATGGACGTGCAGATGCCGGATATGGACGGCCTGGAGGCGACCCGCCGGATCGTCGCGGACCCCGCGATCGCGGCCGCGGTCGTCGTCGTGACGACCTTCGACCGCGACGACTATCTCTTCCAGGCGCTCGAGGCGGGCGCGAGCGGATTCCTCCTGAAGAACGCCGGCCCCGAAGAGCTCGTCGCCGCGGTGCGGGTCGCCGCGGCCGGTGACGCCCTGCTGGCCCCGGCCGTGACGCGTCGGGTCATCGAGCGGTTCACCCGACAGGCCGCGGGCGACGCGCCCTCGACGACGCCCACGCCCGCGGAGACCCGGGCGCACGACGCGTCGTCCGGCATCGCCGTCGAGCTCACCGAGCGCGAGGACGAGGTGCTCCGCCTGCTCGCCGACGCCCGCAGCAACGCGGAGATCGCCGCCGCCCTGTTCATCGGCGAGGCGACGGTGAAGACCCACGTCTCGAACGTGCTGCAGAAGCTCGGCGCTCGCGACCGGGTCGCGGCGGTCGTCTACGCGCACCGTCACGGCCTCGCCTGATCCGCCTCCGCGGCGACCGTCCTCCCCCGCGCGGGGGAGGGATCCGGTCCCGTCAAACCCGCCCCGTGGGGGAGGCCCCGTCCGGAGCGCCGCCGTAGCGTGGAAGCAGCATCCGAGAAGGAGGAGCGCATGCTCGAACTGAGCGGGATCACCAAGAGCTACGGCACCACGCGCGTGCTCGACGACGTCGGGTTCCAGGTCGCCCCGGGGCGGCTCACCGGCTTCGTCGGCGGCAACGGCGCCGGCAAGACCACCACGATGAGGATCATCCTGGGCGTGCTCGCCCGCGACGACGGCTCGGTCACCCTCGACGGCTCCCCCGTCACGGCCGCCGACCGCCGCCGCTTCGGCTACATGCCCGAGGAGCGCGGTCTGTACCCGAAGATGCGTGTGCTGGAGCACATCGTCTACCTCGCCCGGCTGCACGGCTTCGGCAAGGCCGACGCGACCGCCCGTGCCGAGGCGCTGCTGACCGACCTGGGCCTCGGCGAGCGTCTGAACGACAACATCGAGACCCTGTCGCTCGGCAACCAGCAGCGCGCGCAGATCGCGGCCGCCCTCGTCCACGACCCGGAGGTGCTGATCCTCGACGAGCCGTTCTCCGGCCTCGACCCGATCGCGGTCGACGTCGTGGCGGGCGTCCTCCAGGCGCGCGCCGCGGCAGGGACCGCGGTGCTGTTCTCCTCGCACCAGCTCGACGTCGTCGAGCGGCTGTGCGACGAGCTCGTCATCATCGCGGGCGGCACGATCCGCGCCACCGGATCGCGCGAGCAGCTGCGCGCCCAGCATGCGCAGCGGCGGTTCGAGATGATCTCGGCGGGCGACGCCGGCTGGCTCCGCGACGAGCCCGGAGTCGACGTGGTCGAGTTCGACGGCGGCTACGCCCTCTTCGACGCCGACAGCGACGAGACCGCGCAGCGGGTCCTCCGACGCGCGGTCGCCGCGGGGGACGTGGCGAGCTTCTCCCCCCGGCACCCCTCCCTCGCCCAGATCTTCAAGGAGGTCATCCAGTGAGCACGCACACCGCCACCGCCCCCACCTTCGCCCAGAGCGTCTGGCTCGTGGCCGAGCGGGAGATCGGCTCGAAGCTGCGCAGCAAGGCGTTCCTGATCTCGTTCGGCATCCTGTTCGCGCTCGCCCTGGCCGGAGTCATCTGGGCGGGGTTCAGCGCGAAGAGCGCGTCAACGACGCCCGTCGCCGTCACCGCGGACTCGGCCCAGCACGTGGCGAACGTGCCGGGGCTGGAGCTCACGGAGGTCGCCGACCAGGCCGCCGCCGAGGCGCTGGTCGCGGACGGCACCGTCGACGCCGCGATCGTGGGCGACGGCGCGGCTCCGCTCGGGTTCTCCGTCGTGGTGGAGTCGGACGTGCCCTCCGGGCTGCTGATGTCGCTCTCGCAGTCGCCGAACGTGGTCGTGCTCGACCCCGCCGGTGCGACGGACTGGATCGGCTACATCGCGGCGATCGGCTTCGGCATCGTCTTCCTCTTCGCGGCCCAGACCTTCGGAGCGACGATCGCGCAGAGCGTCGTCGAGGAGAAGCAGACGCGCGTCGTCGAGCTGCTGATCTCGTCGATCCCGGCGCGCGCGCTGCTGGCCGGGAAGGTCGTCGGCAACACCGTCCTCGCGATGGGTCAGGTGCTCGTCCTGGCCGCGATCGCCGTGGTCGGGTTGACCGTCACGGGGCAGACGGAGTTCCTGCAGGGCATCGGCGGGCCGATCGCCTGGTTCTCGGTGTTCTTCCTCTTCGGGTTTGTGCTGCTCGCCGCTCTGTTCGCGGCCGCCGCGGCGATGGTCTCGCGTCAGGAGGACATCGGCTCCACGACGACGCCGCTCATGTTCCTCATCCTGGCGCCGTACTTCCTGGTCATCTTCTTCTGGAACAACCCGACGGTGCTCTCGGTGATGTCGTACGTGCCGTTCTCGGCTCCGGTGGGGATGCCCGTGCGCCTCTTCCTCGGACAGGCGCAGTGGTGGGAGCCGCTCGTCTCGCTCGCCATCATGCTCGTCACGTGCGTCGCCGCGATCTGGGTCGGCGCCAAGATCTACGAGAACTCCATCCTCCGGATGGGTGCGCGGGTCAAGCTGTCGGAGGCGATCGCGGGCTGATCGCCTCCCTCAGACACGATCGGCGGATGCCGGGGCGGCGAGCTCCGGCATCCGCCGATTCACGATCTGCGGGACGATCAGGCCGTGCACGATGATGCTCCCGACCACGGTGAAGACCGTGAGGGCGAGGACGTCGTACGCCGAATCCTCGGGAAGCTTGTTGAACGCGAGGAGCCCGAAGACGATGGTGGCGGTGCCGCGCGGCCCGATGAAGCCGACGAGCGTCCGAGACGACCACGGCACCGAGGATCCGAGCAGCGAGATGTAGACCGGCACGACGCGGAAGACGGTGAGGGCCAGGAGCGCGACGAGCAGGACGCCCGGCTCCACGCCGTTGATCACCACGACGGTCGTCATGGCACCCACGACGAACCACACGAGGTTCGCAGCGAGCGTCCCCGCCTCTTCGACGAGCAGGGTCTCGGCGTGGGGGATGGTGTGCTCCGTCGTGCCCCGGGTGCGCATGAGCCGGTACACGATGCCCGCGACGAATGCCGCGACGAAGCCGTTCGCCGCGACGGCGCTGAACGTCGCGACCGCGAAGGCGATGAGCGGGACGAGGAGCATGACGTAGCGGATGCCCGCGGCGTCCGCCCATGCCCGGCGCACGGCTCCCCGCGCGAGGAATCCGAAGAGACCGCCGAGCACGGCTCCGATGAGGATGGCTCCGACGGTCGCCGGGACCGCGCCGAAGAACGCCGTCACGAACTCCTCGAGCTGCGCCTCGAGCTCCGCCTCGCCGTCGGTCGTGAGGGTGCCGCCGTCGGCCGCCGTCATCAGGGCGGGGAGCGCGACGGCCGCGGCCAGCGCCATGCCGAAGACGGGCGAGACCAGGCCGTCGTTGTAGCCGCTCTCGACGTTCAGGATCTGGCGGATCCGCGCCGGGATCCGCGGCGAGCGCAGCAGGGTCGCGGCGGGTGCGAAGTCGGTGGGCATGACGACGCACGCGACCACGATGAGCACGAGCACGTTGAGCTGGGGCAGGAGGAGCACGCCGCTGAACACGACCGCGAGCAGCGACAGCGGGAGGGCGATGAGGACGAGTCGGGCGACGACACGCCCTTCCCCGCCGAAGAACCCGCCCTTGACCTCGCAGGCGTCGACGAACAGGAGGACCGCCAGCACGAGCTCGACGACGTGCTCCGCCCCCTCGCTGTCGACCGCCGCGGAGAAGCCGGCGACGTCGATGAAGACGAGACCCGCGCCGGCGACCAGCAGCACGGCAGGGCCCGCCACGCCCACGCGGGCGAACCGGTGGCCGACGAGCGACCACAGCGCGATCACGACGAACCCGCACAGGAAGATCAGTGGCACGGTTCCCTCTCCGTCGGTCCCCGGCGCCCGTTCGCCGCCGGAAGGCGCCGCGCACCGGTCCGCGCGGTCGTGATCAGTCTGCCGCACCCGTGGGGCGACGACGATCCGCCGCGTCAGACCGGGACGATCACGGACAGGACGTTGCCGGCCGGGTCGCGGAACCAGGCGATGTCGGGCCCGCGCCCCCGGGAGACCCCGCGGGCATCCGTGCCGTAGTCGGGGTCGTCGTAGATCTTGGTGACGACGCCCGCCTCGTTGAGCGCCTCGACCGCCGCGTCGATGTCGTCGACGACGAGGTTGAGGACCGTGAAGACCGCGGGGCGGTGGTCGGGCTTCGGGTAGAGGATCATCGGGGCCGCGGCCGCACCGGGCAGGGTGAGCTCGAGGATGCCCATCTCGTTGCGCGCCACCTCGAGGCCGAGCGTCTCACGGTAGAAGAACTCGGCGGCATCGATGTCGTCGACCGAGTAGCCGCCGAAACTGTCGGTGAAGGTGATCATGCCGCTCCCGTCGCCCTGTGCGGTCCCAGGATGCGCCGATGCGCGCGGCGGCGCAAGAGGTCGGGCATCCGTCCACGTGCTCAGCGCTCGACGACCACCCCGTCCGCATCCGCCCACACGTGCGCTCCCGGGCGGAAGACGACGCCGGCGATCTCGACGGGCACGTCGACCTCGCCGCGGCCCTCCTTCGCGCTCTTGCGCGGATTCGAGCCGAGCGCCTTGACGCCCAGGGGAAGCTCGCCGATGGCATCCCGATCACGAACGGCACCGTGCACGATGATCCCCGCCCACCCGTTCGCGACGGCGGATGCCGCGATGAGGTCGCCGACCAACGCGGACTCGAGCGATCCGCCGCCGTCCACGACGAGCACGGCGCCGTCGCCGGGAGTTGCGAGCACGGCCTTGACGAGGGCGTTGTCGCGGTGGCACCGCACGGTCCGGATGGCACCGTGGAACGCGGTGCGCCCGCCGATGTCGTGCAGCTGCAGCGCGAGGGAGTCGAGCGCGTCGCCGCGCTCGTCGTACAGGTCCGCGGTGGCGATGGTCATGACGCCACGCTAGCGAGGCCCTCGGGCGCGCGGGCGGGACCCGGGCGGGAAGATCCGGCGACCTTCTGCGACACATAAGGACATGCGGGAACAGCGGGACGGCCCCGGACGTTCGCATCGTCGGGCCGATGGCGTCCCCGACCACGAACAGTCCACTCATCCGGGAGAGACCCATGGGCACAGTCACCGCACACCCCGCCGACACCGACGCGCCGATCCTCGACGTCCTCGCCGAGCGCTGGAGCACGCGCGTCTTCGACCCCACGACACCCATCGACGAGGCGGCGCTCGCGAGCGCGCTCGAAGCCGCGCGCTGGGCGCCGTCGGCGAGCAACACGCAGCCGTGGCGGCTGATCATCGGGCGCCGCGGAACAGCGGCACACGCGGCGATCTTCGACGCGCTGATGGGTTTCAACCAGGCCTGGGCAGGTTCCGCCTCGGCACTGATCGTCTTCGCCGCGGAGACCGACCTCGGTGCCGCACCGGCCGACTGGGCCGTGTACGACACCGGTCAGGCAGCCGCACATTTCAGCGTCCAGGCCCAAGCCCTCGGGCTCCGCACCCACCAGATGGGCGGCTTCCACCGCGATCGCATCTCCGCGGCCTTCGCTCTGCCTGCAAGCGTGGTGCCGATGACCGTGATGGCGGTCGGTGTCATGGGAGACCCGAGCCTCGCAAGCGAGGCGTTGCAGGCGCGCGAGAAGCAGCCGCGCACGCGCCGGGAGATGTCGGAGATCGTTCTCGTCACCCCGTGACGCTCTCGGTCAGGCCTCCACGACGTTGAGGGCGAGCGGGATCGTGTTGAGTTCCTCGGCGCCTTCGGCGCCGGTGATGACCGCTCCGCCGATGCTGACCCGGCGTCCGCGGAGGAGCGCGTTGGGCTGGACCGCGAAGACGATGCCCTTCTCCAGCACGAAGTCGCCGTCCTGAGGAACCGTCGGCGGCATGTACGGCAGGGCGCGAAGGCGCGGATCCACGTGCGTGTTCTGGTGCGTGGCGCTGTTGTACATGACGGGAGACACCGTCTGGATCTGCGGCCCGGTGTTCCAGAATCCGGCGTCGATGACGGGGGCCTCCATCGCCGCGGCGATGTCCCCGAACCGGACGCCCGGCCGGATCATGCCGACACCGATCCGATAGGACTCGATGCAGACGGCCTCGAGTTCGCGCAACAACACGTCGGGTTCACCAATCGACACATCGATCTGCTGCTGAGTCTGATAGCCGGCGTAATGCGAGAAGATCTCCGCCGAGTTGGTGTCTCCGGCTCGGAGAACGCGCGAGCCGCCGCCCATGGCCACCCATTCCGGCGCCGCCCAGCCGAACCTGTCCGAACCGGAGCGCTGGATCACGGGGCCGGTGATCTCCCCTCCCCCGGCGACCATGGCCGCGAACGCCGCGGCCAGAGACTCGGATTCCGGCCGTCCGGCCCTGCTCGCGGTGACGAATCCCGCGCAGGCACGCTCGCCGAGCTCAGCGGAGTAGCGCATCATCGCCAGTTCCTCGTCGCTCTTGACCAACACGAGATGCTCGAATGCGATGGACACGTCCACGAGCTCGTACGCCGCGAACGCGTCCGCGAACGGCGCCCAGACGCCTGCGGGGATCGTGCCCGCGCCCGCCCCGACGGATCGGCTGGACCGGCCGACGATGCCGACCCGGCGCCCCGGAGGCACCTCGGCGACGAGCTCACGAGCGATCTCGACGGCGTTTCCCAGACGAATGTCCTCTACCCAGCGTTCGTAGAGCCTCCCGATCGCGTCGAACCGCGGAAGGGGATGCCGTCCGACCACGTACACGGGTTCACGCCCCGCGACCAGGATCACCGTTCCGTTGTTGATCTCGTTGGTGAGGTATCGCTCCAGCCGCTCCGCGCCGCCGGGGAAGACGATGATCGCCGCGAGGTCCTCCTCGGCCACGAGCGTCTCGACGAGCGACCTGCGTCGATCGCGTTCGTTCAGCGACAGGACGGGCGCCGTCGGTGCCGGGATCACGCGGCCTCCTCCTCAGCGAGCAGGTCGACGAGCCCGGAGCTGAACATGTTGGTGGGGTCGTACTCGCGTTTGACGGCGACGAGACGCTCGTACTTGTCGCCGTACAGCCACCTGGCCGCCGAGGGCGCGGACGCCTCGCTCAGGAAGTTGACGTACGCGCCGTCCTTATAGGGGTTCATCGCCTCGTCGAACGCACGGGTCCACTCGACGATCGCCTCGCGCTCGTCGCCGAACTCCCACTCGCCGCCGAGCGTCGACACCCACTTCGACGTGTTGCGTTCGCCGACCGCCGTCGCCTCCGGCGCGACGCGGCCCGTGGCCCCTCCACGCGGGAAGAACTGGAACGGACAGGTGAAGTGGGGCGCGATCGTCGACGATGCCTGCAGCGGTCGGCCGGGGTAACGGTCGCTGAAGTCGATCGCCGTCTGGATGGCGGTGTCCGGGAAGTCGACGAGGTTCCCTGCACGCCAGTAGTGCTTCACGCCGTGACGGAAGTCGTCGTCGCAGGCGTGCTGCAGCTCGAGGTGCGGCGTCCGGTACCGTCGCTGCCAGATGGGCCGGGCCTGAGCGAACATCGGCGAGACGGCCGCGTCCTCCTCCTTCGCATCACCCCAGTGGATCGTCGCGATGCTGAGGACCTGGGTGCCGCGCGCCGACGGCTCGAAGGACGTCCAGTACGGGGGGACCTCGACGAGGCGAGCGTAGGTGGCGACCTCGTCGGGCGCCTGGTCGTAGGCCCAGTCCCGATAGAACGCGAGCACCTTCTCCCGATCGTCCGTGGCATAGAACTCGTGCCGCACGTTGGCGGTGAACAGGCGTGGGATGTACCGGAACGTGAATGCGACCGCTATGCCGTAGTTGTGGCCGGCGCCTCGCAGCGCCCAGAAGAGATCCGGGTGCTCGTCCTCGGAAACGCACAGGATCCTGCCGTCGGCCGTCACGAGCGTGACCGAGACGAGGTGATCCACGGTCAGGCCGTACAGGCGACTGAGGTAGCCGTTCCCGCCGCCCAGCGTCAGTCCGCCGACGCCCGTGTGCGACACCGTGCCCGCGGGGAGCGTCACGCCCTGTGCGGCGTTCGCCCGATCGAGACCACCCAGGAGGATGCCTCCGCCGACGGTGACCTGTCCGGCCTCGTGGTCGTAGGTCGCGGATGCCAGCGAACGAAGGTCGATCATGAGGGCTCCGTCGCGCACGCTCGTGCCGGCGAGATTGTGTCCGCCACCGCGAACGGTGACACCGATCCCCGCGTCGGCCGCCCAGCGCACGGCGACGGCGACCTGTTCGGCGTCGTCGGGCTGCACGACGGCGAAGGGGTGCCGATCGATGTCGGTGTTCCAGAGCGTGCGTGCACGGTCGTAGCCCGGATCCCCCTGGACGAGTACGGGGCAGGACAGACGCATGCGCAGGTGAGTCACGGAGGCGGTGGACATCGATGTGTGCCTTTCTCGAGTTGGTATACACAATGCCAGAGCGGACAGTGCAAGACGTCGCCTCTGTGTAAAATTCATGTAAACGCGGGAAACCGCTAGATATCTCCGAGACTCTTGGTATACCAATCCTGCTATACACGGAAGGTGACCACACACTCTCGCGCTCTTCGCGTTCACACCTACCCTCTTCGCACACCCGACGACATCGAGGCGTTGCGCACCGACGCCCGCCGCGGTCGGCTCGTGCTCGCGGACATCGTCGCCGTGACCGGCAAGACCGAGGGCCCCGGGGGCCCGGACGACGACTCGCGCACAGCCATCGACAGTGCCATCCGCGGTCTCCTGCACGAGACGGGCGTCCGTTCGGACGGCGAGATCGCCGCCGTTCCGATGAACTTCTCCGGAGGCAGTGGCGGAGTGATCTCCCCGCACTTCACGGTCTTCCTCTCGGCGGAGCCGGACGACGCGGAGCTCGCCGCCGCCGAGCCGAGACTGCGGCTGGGTCGCTCAGTCTCACGTCGGCTCCGGCCCGACGAGCTCGGCCGCATGCCGATGGTGACCGCCATCGACGAGGCGGTGCGCGACGCCCTCCGCGACGGAGGACTCTCCGCCGACCAGGCGATGTACGCCATGGTCAAGAACCCGATGCTGACGCCACGACTCATCGAGGAGGCGGCGCGCGAGGGTCTCGACCTCATCCATCCGCCGACGGGGATGTCCGCCCTGTTCAAGCAGAGCGGCGGCGCAGCGCTCGGTGCGGCGCAGGCGCTGGGCGATCTCGTCGCGACCTCCGAGCAGATCGGGACCGACCCGGCGCTCTACTCCGCGCGGGTGTCGGCCTCCTCGGGCGCGGAGAGCGACCGCGCCCAGACGGTCGTGTTCGGGAACGCCCCCGGAGTGCCGGGGCATCTGTCCGCGGGATACGCGGCGATGCGCGACGCGCTCGATGTGAGCGCTCTCCATCGCGCCTGCCGCGCGGCGGGCCTGGATGTCGCCGACTTCGCCGATCCCGCCACCTTCGCCCACCGCGTCGCGGCGATGTTCGTCAAGTGCAACCCCACCGATGACGCCACGCTCCGCGGATACCCGCAGGTCCAGCGCGGTGGCGGGCTCGACACCTCCTATACGACGCAGCTCAAGGCCTCCGTCGGCGGCATGTTCGCCGCGGCGCTGGGCAACCCGGCGTTCTACATCTCGGGAGCGGGCATCCACCAGGGGGCTCCCGGCGGCGGCTCGGTGGTCGTCATCGTCGACCACCGAGCCTGATCGCTCACAGTTCGAGATACGGCACGGAGGGGTCCGGGATGGGGCTGGCATCGATGAGGGAGCGCGTGTAGTCCGAGCGCGGCGCCGTGAACACGGACTCGCTGTCCCCCTCATCGACGACGTGCCCGCGGTGGAGGACCGTGACGTCGTCGCACAGGTATCGGACGACGGCGAGGTCGTGCGCGACGAAGAGCATCGTGAGGTCGAGCTTCTGCTGCATGTCCTTGAGCAGATTGACGACCTGAGCCTGGACCGAGACGTCCAGTGCGGAGACCGGCTCATCGCAGATCAGCAGCCGCGGCCTCATCACGATCGCGCGTGCGATGGCGATGCGTTGGCGTTGACCGCCCGAGAACGAGCCGGGATACCTCGTCATCTCCGTCGGGTCGAGACCGACCATCTGGAGCGCCTCCGCCACCAGGACTCGCCGCTCTGCGCGAAGAGGCGCTTTGCCGTGGATGATCAGACCCTCACCGACGATGCGCTCCACCGTCATCCGAGGGTTCAGGCTCGAGAACGGGTCCTGGAAGACCGTCTGCACGGACTGACGGAACCTCGTCCAGGCGTCCCGGTCGGCTCCGACCATGTCGACGCCGTCGAAGACGATCTCGCCTGCACTGGGCTTCTCCAGCCCGATGATCGAGCGGATGAGCGTCGACTTCCCCGACCCCGACTCGCCGACCAGTCCGCGGATCCGCCCGCGACCGATGCTGAGGTCCACCCCGTCCAGGGCGATGACCGGCTCCTTGGACCGCGGCGCGAACACCTTCGACACTCCGCGGACGTCGAGCAGTGCGCTCATGAGGTCTCCTCCTGATCTGCGGCGACCCGATCCACCGCGACCTGATCTGCGGCGACTCGATCTGCGGCGACTCGATCCGCGGCGACGAAGCACGCGACCTCGTGGCGCGGCGACAGGAGATCCAGCGGCGGCACCGCCTCGCGACATCGGTCCTCGGCGAGGGCGCAGCGTGGGGCGAAAGCGCACCCCTCCCCGCGTCGGCTCGGAGGCACCGGACTGCCCGGCATCGCGGGCAGCCTGCGGACCGGACGATCGATGCGCGGCACCGCCGCGAGGAGACCCTGTGTGTACGGATGCGCAGGGCGGGCGTAGATGTCGCGCACCGGCGCATCCTCCACCTTGCGGCCGGAGTACATGACGGCGACGCGGTCGGCGAAGCCCGCGACAACCCCCAGGTCGTGGGTGATCAGCAGGACGGCGACGCCGCGATCGCGTGCGATCGCATCGAGCAGCCCGAGCACGCGACGCTGGACGATCGTGTCCAGTGCCGTGGTCGGCTCGTCGGCGATGAGCAGTCGCGGATCGGCGACCATCGCGATCGCGATGGCGACGCGCTGCCGCATCCCTCCCGAGAACTCGAAGGGGTACGCACGCATCCGCTCGGCGGCGTTGACCACGCCCAGGTCGTCGAGCGTCTCACGGGCACGACGCCACGCGTCCTGCTTCGTCGCTCCCGCCAGTCGCAACGGCTCGGCCACCTGGGAGCCGATCGTCTTGACCGGGTTGAGGCTTCGCAGCGGATCCTGGAAGACGAAGCCGATTCTGCGACCTCGCACCCTCTGCATCCGCCGATCCGGCGCGCCCACCAGCTGTTCCCCCTCGAGGGTGACCGATCCGCCCGTGCGCATCCCCTCGTTGAGCCCGACGATCGCTCGCGCCGTCACGCTCTTTCCCGAGCCCGACTCGCCGACGAGCGCGACGCGTTCGCCGGGAGCGATGTCCAGATCGAAGCGATCGACCAGACGGGTCGCGCCGTCGCCACGGGGAACGTCGACCGTGAGCCGCTGGATGGACAGCAGCTGTTCCGTCGCATTCATGAGGACCTCACTTCTTCAACGCGGGGTTGAGCCGGGTCTGAAGGATCTCTCCCCAGAGGGCGAATGTCACGACGGCGAAGGTGATGGCCAGGCCCGGCCACATCGCCACCCACCATGACGTCAATGCGTACGCGCCCCCGTCGGCGGCCATCGATCCCCACTCCGCGCTCGGCGGCTGCGCGCCGACCCCGATGTAGGACAGTCCCGCGAGAATCAGCGTGATGCCTCCGATGTCGAACGCGGTCTGGACGATGACGACGTCGAGCGAGTTCGGGATGACGTGCTGGATCATCATGCGGAGGCGGGAAGACCCCATCGCGGTCGCAGACTCGACGTATGCCTGGCTCATGGTGGTGCGGAAGACGCTCCGCACCACACGGGTCGTCCCGGGCCACTGCGCGACGATCATCGCGATCACGGCGGATTGGAGGCTCGGGCCGAGGGCGATCGCGATGCCGAGAGCGAGGACGAGGCCGGGCACGGCGAGCACGATGTCGCACAGTCGCATGAGAGCCTCGTCGACCCACCCTCCGAACATCGCCGCGACGGCCGCGACGGCGACCCCGATGAGGGCGGCGGCCACACCGATGATCGCCGCGGACAGCAGCGTGCCGGATGCCCCGTCGAGGATCCGCGACCAGATGTCGCGCCCGTTCTGGTCGGTGCCCATGAGATGCGCCGACGACGGCGGCTGCAGCGCATTCGCGAGGTCTACCTGGAACGGATCGTACGGCGCGAGCCACGACCCGAAGAGGACGGCCACCGCCAGCAGCGCGAGGGAGAGGTAGACAAACACCTCCAGCCACGGCGCCGCCGTCCACAGAGCGCGCGTGGGACGTCGGAGAGCGGCACCCATCGTGGCGGGGATCATGCGCGCGCTCCGCGGAGTGTCTGCGCGCGCACACGCGGGTCGATGGCGAGTTGGGCGAGATCGACGAGGAAGCTCATCACGATCACCACGGCCCCGACGAACAGGACGGCGCCCAGAACGGCGAACGTGTCCTTCTGGGTCACGGAGTTGGCGAGGTACGATCCGATCCCCGGTCGGGCGAAGAGCGACTCGACGATGACCGATCCGGCGATGAGGTATCCGACCTGCAGCCCCAGGGTCGCGATGGTCGCGACCGCAGAGTTGCGCAGCGCGTGGGTGATCAGCACCCGGAGGGGGCTGCCGCCCTTCGCCCGCGCCAGGAGGACGTAGTCCTCGTGCTGCTCGTTGATGAGTGAGGTACGGAGGGTCCGGATGATCACCGCCGACTGCGTCAGCCCGAGCACGATCGCCGGCAGCACCAGGTGGGCGAGCACATCACAGAACGCCGCGCCGTCGCCGGCGAGCAGACTGTCGATCGTCAGGAAACCGGTGACCCGCGGCACCGCGTACTGCAGGGAGATGGTCCCGGACACCGGGAGCACCCGGTTCTGAGCGACGAAGTAGATCACCACGAACCCGATCCAGAACACCGGCATCCCCGCGACGATCACGGTGAGGACACGTCCGACCGTGTCGATCGGGCCGCCGCGCCGTGAGACCAGCAACACGGCGACAGGAACCGCCACGACGAGGCTGAGCAGCATCGCCGCGGCCACCATCTCGAGGGTGTAGGGGAGCAGGTCGGCGAGCGTCGTGGTGACCGGCTGATACGACGTGATGGAGGAGCCGAGATCACCTCGTACCAGGCGGCTGAGGAATGCCACGTACTGCACCGGCAGCGGCTGGTCGAGCCCCAGCCGCTGCCGCGTCTGCTCGATCATCTCGGGCGTCGCGCTCTCCCCCGCCGCGACGGCCGCCTCGTCGCCGGGGATCACCTTGATCATCAGGAACACCGCGGTGGCGAGCCCCCACATGCTGACGATCGCGAACAGGGCGCGACGCCCGAGAAATCGAAGCACGACAGGTCCTCCCGCGGGTCAGCCGACGCGGACCGACATCGGGTCGAACTGGATACGGACGGGGCTGTAGGCCACACCCGACACGTCCGAGCTGCTCACGAAGGTGACGTCGGGGAAGGCGAGTGGCATGACGGCGTCATCGTCGGCGACGATCTTCTCGATGGCGGAGTACACCTCGCAGCGGGCGGCCGCGTCCGGCGTCGTCTGGGCTCGGGCGAGCAGCGCGTCGACCTCGGGGTTGGAGTACTGACTGCGGTTGCTGCCCTTCTCCACGAAGGCGGAGTTCAACTGACGATTGAGCATGACATACGGTTCGGGGTACCGCGCGCGGTCGTTGGCGATCGCGAGAGCCGGAGTGGTGTCGATGCTCTTGAGGGAGTCGTTGTACGCGGGGAACGTCGTCGTCTGCAGCGTGACGTCGAGGCCGATGTCCTTGAGGTTGGACTGGAGCAGGACCGCCGCGGCCGCGTGGTCGGGCTGGTTCGGCTGATAGACGAGCGTCAGGCTCTGCCCTGCGACGCCGGCCTGCTCGATGAGCGACGTCGCCTTCGCGACGTTCTGCGTGCGTGCGGGCAGGTCGACGGTGCAGGAGCCGGTCGGCGGGAGGATCGAGGACGCCACCACTCCCTCGCCGCCGAGGATTCCGTCGACGTGGGCCTGATAGTCGTACGCGAGGCTGATCGCTTCCCTCACCCGCGGGTCCGCCGTGATGCCGGCGCGGGTGTTGAAGTAGACGTAGGTTCCACTGACGCCGTCGAAGCTCTGCACGTCGTAGGCGGAGTCTCCCGTGAACAGCTGCGCGTCCTTGGCCAGAAGGGTTCCGAGGTTGACGGCACCGCCACGCAGTGCCGTGCTCAGCGAGGAGCTGTCCGAGAACGCCTGCAGCACGTAGGTGTCGGGCATCCCGTCCACCGCCTGCCAGGCGTCCGTGCGCAGGGCCATCCTGATCGTCTCGGCCTGCGTCATCGAGGTGAGCGTGTACGCCCCGCTGCCCGCCGCGTTCGCCGCGAGCCAGGACTGGGCGTTGTCCGACCCCTCGTGCGAGGACACGACGGCGCTGTTCACGACGAACACCTTGGAGAGCGCCCCCAGGAACGTGGCATCGGGGGCTTTCAGGGTGATGGTGACATGAGTCGCATCGGGCGCGGTGACATCCGCGACCCCGGACAGGAACGACGCCGCTCCCACGCCCGCCGCCAGGATGCGCTTCATGCTGTACACGACATCGGCCGAGGTGAGGGGGGAGCCGTCGGAGAACGTGATGTCGTCGCGCAGCGTGAGGTCGACACTCGTGAGGTCGTCGGAGATCGCCCACTCCGTAGCGACGCGGGGGACCAGATTCCCGGCATCGTCGTAGTCGACGACGGAGTCGTAGAGAAGGTCGCTGGGCACATCGTTCTGGATGGTGTCGCTCAGCAGGGGATCCACGGTGTTGATCGTGGTCTGGGCGACGAAGGCGGTCGGCGCCGCGGACGGCGCCGACCCGCTGGACGCGGAGCATCCAACGACGGCGAGAGCAGTCGCGACGACGAGCACGCTCGCGGTCGCACGGAAGGCGTTCATGGTTCGCGGTCTCCTGGAGGTCGGGGTTCAGGGAGGAGCGGCGAGAGCCCGGCGGGCTCCGTTGGTATACAGAATGCCCAATTGATGTATACCGCCCGCGACCGTCAGGTAACGGTCATGTTTCGTGAGCGCTCCGAACCGACGGCACAGCGGAGCGCTGTCCGGCTCAGCCGGCGGGCAGCCGCTCGGCGAGCAGCGGCAGGCTCTCGCGGCGGCTCTTCTCGATGTGCGCGTACGCCAGCGACCCCGCGTACTCGACGTCACCGTCGCAGATCGCGGCGACGAGGGCTGCGTGCTCCTGAGCGAGAGCGGTCTGGTCCCGGTCGGAGGTGACCCCGAAGAACCAGCGCTGCAGTCCGTGCAGCGGGCGTAGTGAGGATGCGAGCAAGCGATTGTCCGCCAGCTCGACGATCTCGTCGTGCACTCGGGCATTCGCCTCGGCGATCGCGCGGTCGTCGCCGGCGGCCATCGCCGCCTGCGCAGCCGCCCAGGCTCCGCCCAGGCGCGCGGTATCGGCTCCCGCGCGCACGCGCGACGCGGCCGACCTCGCGGCAAGGACCTCGAGCGAAGACTTCACGTCGAAGTACTCCGTCGCATCGCGGACGGTCAGTTCACGGACAACGGCGCCCCGGCGGGGGTGCGTGACGATGAACCCCTCCGCTTCCAGCTGGGGGAGCGCTTCGCGCAGGGGGATGCGCGAGACGGAGAACTCCTCGGCGAGCTCCCGCTCGCGCAACCACGTGCCCGCGGGGATCTCTCCCTCGATGATGCGTCGACGCAGCTCGTCGTAGATCTGCGCAGCCAGCGAGCGGTCGGCGCGACCGATCGCGTCTGCGGCTCCCACGCTTCTGCTCATCGCGCCCATTGTATGGCTACAGGCGTGGGCTGACGATGAGTCCGAGATCACGTGCGGCATATGGTATACAAGATCAATCCCGTTCGAAAGGAGCATCGCGTGATCACCATGACTGCGGTCGACGTCGAGCGACTCCTGACGCTCGAGTCGCTCATCCCTGCCATCGAGGCCGCCCACCGCGAGCACGCACTCGGCGGGGCGAGCGCCCCGGCCCCACTGATGCTCAGCTCTGCCTCCACCGACACGCACGTGCTGGCGATGGCCGCTTCTTCGGCGCACTTGGGTCGTTCGGTCGTGAAGACGATGACCGACACCCCGTCGAACGTGACGCGCGGGATCAGCACGCAGCGCTCCACGATCCTCCTCCTCGATGATGCCGAGGGAACCCCGCTCGCGCTCGTCGACGGGGTGAGCGTCACCCGGCTGCGCACGGCGGCGACATCCGCCGTTGCGACGTCGCTCCTGGCGCGCGCCGGTGCGCGGACGCTCACACTGCTGGGGGCAGGGGCCCTGGCGCCGCTCCACGCGCGTGCGATCTGTCTCGTCCGCGACATCGACAGGATCACGATCTGGAATCGCGGTCGTGAGCGCGCCGAAGCGCTGGCCGACGCGTTGCGGCGGGACGGGCGCGACGTCCGTGTGGCGGAGACGCCCGAGGCCGCGGTGCGCGATGGGGACGTGATCTGCACCCTCACCCCGAGCGCCGACCCCGTGCTCGCGGGGCGGTGGCTCTCACCCGGTCAGCATCTCAATGTCGTGGGAGCCCCTCCGCGCGCCGACCATCGCGAAGTCGACGGCGTCGCCATGTCACGGTCGCGTGTCGTGGTCGACAGCGTGGCGAACACGATGGCGAAGTCGGGCGATGCGCTCCTGGCGCTCGCCGAGGGAGCGATCCATCAGGAGTCGTTGACGACGGAGCTCGGCGAGGTGGCCGCCGGCCTCAAACCCGGCCGCAGGAGCGCGGACGACATCACACTGTTCAACTCGCTCGGCATGGGTCTGCAAGACCTTGCTGCCACGGATCTGCTGTACCGGGAAGCGACACGCGACTCCTCGCTGCCGCGGCTCGCGCTGCGCGCCTGAGCGCGGGCACCGCACCCGACCCGAGACCGGCCACCCCAGCACACGGGGCGGCCGGTGACAAGCCGTGTGCCGCTGCCGCGGAACGGCGGGTAGCCTGCGCAGATGAGCGCTTCTCCCCCCTCGCGGGCGTCGATCGTCGGAATCGGCACGGCCGTGCCGTCGACGCGCCTGCCGCAGGGTGCGGTGCGCGACCTCTTCGTCGGCCAGCCCGGAACAGACCGGCTGACGAGACGGCTCATCGCCGCGGCGTTCGACCAGTCGGCGATCGACGAGCGCCACAGCGTGCTCGCCGAGCTGCGGCCCGGATCGGACGACCCCGCATCCGCCTTCCTCGACACACACGAGCGGCGGATCCTGCGGCCGGCGACCGGGGTGCGCAACGAGGTGTACGTGCGCGAGGCGCCCGCGCTGTTCGCCGCCGCCGCGCGGGACGCGCTCGCGCGATCGGGGACGGATGCCGACGCGGTCACGCATGTCGTGACGGCGTCGTGCACGGGCTTCTTCGCGCCGGGACCCGACGTCGCCCTCGTCCGCGAGTTGGGTCTCGCGACGACCGTGTCGCGGGAGCACCTCGGCTTCCTCGGGTGCGCCGCGGCACTTCCGGCGCTGCGGTCGGCCGCCCGCATCTGCGTCGCCGAGCCGGGCGCCGTCGTGCTGGTTGTCTGCGCGGAGCTGTGCACCATCCATCTGCGCGCTTCGAGCGATCCCGACCAGATCGTGTCGTCGGCGGTGTTCGCCGACGGCGCCGCGGCCGCCGTCGTGACGGCGACGCCGGCCCCGGACGCGCGCCGCATCACCCTCGACCGCTTCGCCACCGCGATCACCGAGGAGGGCGAGGCGGCGATGGGCTGGACCATCGGGGACCACGGCTTCGAGATGACGCTCACCGCAGAGGTCCCGCGCATCGTCGGACGCGAGGTGCGCGCGGCGCTCGCCCCGGTCGCCGGGGATCTGCTGGACGGAGACGCCCCGGCAGCCGCGCGGTGGGCCGTGCATCCGGGCGGCCGCAGCATCCTCGACCGCGTCGAGTCGGCATGCGCCCTCCCTGCCGACGCGCTGCGGCACTCGCGGGAGGTGCTGAGGGAGTTCGGCAACATGTCCTCCGCGACGATCCTGTTCATCCTGCAGCGGTTGCTCGACGACCTGGGCGACGACGAGGACGTCCCCGTCGTCGCCGTCGCCTTCGCGCCCGGCCTGACGGTGGAGTCGGCGCGGATGACCCTGCACGCGCCGACGGGTGCCGACGCGCGATGAGCCCGCTGTCGGCGCGCGACGAGGATCTGCGCGAGCTCATGGACGACGCGGACTGCGATCCCGAGCGACTGCGCCGCACGCTCGAGCGCTTCCGCGTCGTCAATCGACTGGTGTCGGGGTGGGGCGCCGTCTACCGGCGACGCATCCGCCCGCTTGCGCTCGCACGCGGACGGATCTCGATCCTCGACATCGGCTGCGGCGGAGGCGACGTCCTGCACCGGATCGCGTCGCTCGCGCGGGCGGACGGGGTCGAGGTGCACGCGGTCGGGATCGATCCGGACCCGCGCGCGCTCGCCGTCGCTCGACGCCGCGTCATGGACGATCGCTCGGGTGATGCCCCGGGCATCGTCCTGCGCCGCGCCCACAGCGCCGACCTCGTCGCGGAGCTCGGCGGATCCGGCACGTCGGGCACGCCCGGCACGTCCGGCGCACCCGGCACGGGGCGCTTCGACGTCGTGATCTCGAACCACGTGCTGCACCACCTCGACGTGGGCGCGCTGCCGGCCTTCCTCGCCGATTCGGCCGCGCTGTCGCAGGGGATCGTTCTCCACTCCGACATCGCCCGCTCCCGCACGGCGTACGCGGCGTATGCGGTGGGAATCACCCCGCTGGCGCCGGGGACCTTCCTGCGCACGGACGGGCTGCGCTCGATCCGGCGCAGCTGGCGCGCGGACGAGCTCGCCCGGCGTCTGCCGCCGGGGTGGCGCGTGGAGCGGCCCGCCCCCTTCCGACTCCTCGCGACCGTGGAGGCGGCCCCGTGACGCGCGAGGTCGTCGACGTCGCCATCGTGGGCGCGGGCCCCGTCGGCGTCCTCCTGTCGGCCGAGCTCGCCCGGCACGGTGTCGCGGCGGTGACGCTCGAGCAGCGCGCGGAGCCGGGGGGCGGATCCCGCGCGGTCGGCGTCCACGCCACGGCGCTCGCGGCGATGGAGGCCTCGGGAGCGACCGAGCGTCTGCTCGCCGGGGCGCGGCGGGTGCGGTTGGGCGAGGCGCGCCGGCAGGGGCGCTCGCTCGGTCTCGTCCGCTTCGAGCGGCTGCACACCCGGCATCCGTACGTCGCGACACTCCCCCAGCCGCGGACCGAGGCGGCGCTGGCGCACACCGCCGCCGCCTGGGGAGCCGCCCCGCCGCGGCGGGGCGTCCGTGTGCGCGCGCTGGTCCCTCGCGCCGATCGGGTGGAGCTGATCCTCGCGGACGGGGCGACTCTGGAGGCCCGGGTCGCCGTCGTCGCCGGAGGCCTGCGCGCCCGAGACCTCCTGCCGCTGCGCGCCCGCGTCCTCCGCTACCCCGACCGGTACCTGATGACCGACTGCGCCGACGACGGCGACGACGGCGACCGCGCCGTCGTGCATCTCGATCCTCGCGGGGTGCTCGAGTCGTTCCCGCTCCCGGACGGACGCCGCCGCTACGTGGCGTGGATGCCTGCGGGCGACCTGCGACCGGCCGGAGACCGACTGCGCGAGGCCGTCGCGACGCGGACGGGCTCGGACGCCGCCGCCTCCGCCGTCGCCGAGGCGACGGGGTTCGGGGTCGCCCGGTCCGCCCTCCCGGCGATGCGGGCGGGCCGGGTCCTCGCCGTCGGCGACACGGCCCACGAGGTGAGCCCGATCGGCGGCCAGGGGATGAACCTGGGCCTCCTCGACGCGGTGACCCTCGCGCCGCTCCTCTCCCGCTGGGTCCGCGCGGAGACGGCCGGGATCGTCGGACCGGGGCGCGCCGGCGCCGTCCCGTGGGAGGCGATCGCGGCCTGGGAGCGGCGCCGGCGAGCAGCCGCGGGGCGGTCGGGCCGGATCGCGGCGGTCAACACGGTGCTCGGCCGTCCCGCCAACGCCGCCGGAGCGGCCGCCGTGCGGGCCGCGCTCGCCTCACCGGGCACGCTCGTCCTCGCGCACGCGTACGCGATGGGCTTCGATCCCGACGCCCGCCTCTTCCGGACGCCCCGATGACGCCGCCCGGCCCGGGAGGCTCGTCCCGCCGGCTCGCGGTCGGAGCGCTGTGGCGCTCCAGCCACCCGGGGCCCACCCTCGTCGTGTCGGTGCTCGCCCTCGTCCTGGGCGTGTCGGCGGGTCTCGACGCGGGTCGGCTGGCGCTCCTGACCGGCGCCGTGTTCGCCGGTCAGCTGTCGGTGGGCTGGTCGAACGACGCGATCGACGCGCGCCGGGACGCCTCGGTCGGCCGCGCCGACAAGCCGATCGCCCGCGGGGAGATCAGCGCTCGGGCGGTCGGCACGGCGGCGGTCGCCGCGGTGCTCGTCGCCCTGGCTGCCTCGGCCGTGCTCGGCCCGGGCTTCCTCGTCGCGCACACGATCGCCCTCGGCTCGGCCTGGGGGTACAACGCGTGGCTCAAGAACACCGCGGCATCCACACTCCCCTTCGTGGTGAGCTTCGGCCTGTTCCCGTCGCTGGCGACCCTGGCACGCGCCGATCCCCTCCTCGCGAGCCCGTGGGCGACGCTCGCGGGAGCCGCCCTCGGCATCGCCGTGCACTTCTCGAACGTGCTGCCCGACTTCGATGACGACGCGGCGACCGGCATCCGCGGGACACCCCACCGCCTGGGCCGCCGCGCGAGCGCCGTCGTGTCGTTCGTTGCTCTCGCCGTCGGCGCCGGGGCGGTCGCGCTCGGGCCCGTCCTCGCGGGCGGCGGAGAGACCGCCGTTCCCCTCGCCGCGCCCCTGGGGCTGCTGAGCGTCGCCACGATCGCCGCGATCGGCCTCATCCGCGCCCTGCGGACCCCCGATCGCGTCGTCTTCCGCCTGGTGATGCTCGCCGCCCTGGTCCTCGTGCTGCAACTGGCCCTGACGGGCTCTCGCCTCAGTCCCTGACGCCCCCCCTCGTCCTCGCCCCGCCCCGCCGCACCTCGCCCTGCAAGCGAGAAACCACCCCCGACGTGAGAAACACACGCAGGGGTGGTTTCTCGCGGTGGGAGTGGTTTCTCGGCGAGGCGACGCGAGGCCAGGCGAGGCGAGGCGACGCGAGGCGAGGGGTCAGTCGTCGAGGAGTTCGGCCTCGATGACGTCGTCGTCCGCGGCGGGGGCGGATGCCTCGGGGGACGCGCCGGCGCTCGTGAGCACCAGGCCTGCGCCGTCGGCGCCGACGTCGACCTTGACGAGGTCGCCGTCGCGCACGCCGCCCGAGAGCAGGGCCATCGCGAGGCGGTCCTGGATCTCCGACTGGATGAGCCGACGCAGCGGCCGGGCCCCGAAGATCGGGTCGTAGCCGCGCTCGGCGAGCCACGCCCGGGCATCCGGCGTCACCGCCAGTGTCAGGCGACGATCGCGCAGGCGGCGCTGGAGGGCATCCACCGACAGCTCCACGATCTGGGCGAGGTCGTCCTCGCTCAGCGCCTGGAACATGACAATGTCGTCGAGCCGGTTAAGGAACTCGGGGCGGAAGGCCGTCCGCACGAGCGCCATGACCTGCTCGCGCTTCTGCTCGATCGTGAGCGTCGGGTCGATGAGGATCGGCGAGCCGAGGTTCGAGGTCAGGATCAGGATCGTGTTCGTGAAGTCCACGGTGCGACCCTGGCCGTCCGTGAGCCGGCCGTCGTCGAGGACCTGCAGCAGGATGTCGAAGACCTCCGGATGCGCCTTCTCGACCTCGTCGAGGAGCACCACCGAGTAGGGACGCCGGCGGACGGCCTCGGTGAGCTGACCGCCCTGCTCATAGCCGATGTACCCCGGAGGGGCACCGACGAGCCGGGCGACCGAGTGCTTCTCGCCGTACTCGCTCATGTCGATGCGGACCATGGCGCGCTCGTCGTCGAAGAGGAACTCGGCGAGCGCCTTGGCGAGCTCGGTCTTGCCGACACCGGTCGGGCCGAGGAACAGGAACGACCCCGTCGGCCGGTTCGGGTCGCTGATGCCCGCGCGGGAGCGGCGCACCGCGTCGGAGACGGCCTTGACGGCATCCTTCTGCCCGATGAGGCGCTTGCCGAGCTCGGCCTCGAGGTGCACGAGCTTCTCGCTCTCGCCCTGCAGCAGGCGCCCCACCGGGATGCCCGTCCAGGCGGCGATGACGGAGGCGATGTCGGCGTCGGTGACCTGGTCGTTGACCATGCGCTCGCCCCCCGTGCCGTCCGCGTTCAGGGCCGCCTCGGCGTTCTCGGCCTGAGCGACCTGGCGCTCCAGCGCCGGGATCTCGGCGTAGTAGAGCCGCGACGCCTTCTCAAGGTTTCCCTCGCGCTGAGCACGCTCGGCGTCGATGCGCGCCTGGTCGAGGCGCGTCTTCAGGTCACCGACCGCGTTGAGCGACGCACGCTCGCGCTCCCAGCGCGCCTGGAGCTCGTCGAGGTGCTTCTGCTCGACCGCGAGGGTCTCGCGCAGCGTCGCGAGGCGCTCCTTCGACGCGGCGTCCTTCTCCCGCTTGAGGGCGAGTTCCTCGAGCTTGAGCCGGTCGACGTGGCGACGCAGCTCGTCGATCTCGAGCGGGGCGGAGTCGATCTCCATGCGCAGCCGCGACGCGGCCTCGTCGATCAGGTCGATGGCCTTGTCGGGCAGCTGGCGGGAGGGGATGTAGCGATTCGACAGGGATGCCGCGGCCACGAGCGCGCCGTCGGCGATGGCGACCTTGTGGTGGGCCTCGTAGCGCTCCTTGAGGCCACGGAGGATCGCGATGGTGTCCTCGACGCTCGGCTCCCCGACGTACACCTGCTGGAAGCGCCGCTCGAGCGCGGCGTCCTTCTCGATGAACTCGCGGTACTCGTCGAGGGTCGTGGCGCCGATCAGGCGCAGTTCGCCGCGGGCGAGCATGGGCTTGAGCATGTTGGACGCCGCGACCGACCCTTCGCCGCCGCCTGCGCCCATCAGGACGTGCAGCTCGTCGATGAAGGTGATGATCTGCCCGTCGGACTCGGTGATCTCCTTGAGGACGCTCTTCAGGCGCTCCTCGAACTGGCCGCGGTACATCGCGCCCGCGACGAGTGCCGAGATGTCGAGGCTCACCAGTTCCTTGTTCTTGAGGGACTCGGCGACGTCGCCCGCGACGATGCGCTGGGCGAGGCCCTCGACCACGGCGGTCTTGCCGACGCCGGGCTCGCCGATGAGGACGGGGTTGTTCTTCGTGCGCCGGGTGAGCACCTGGCTGACGCGGCGGATCTCGCTGTCGCGCCCGATGACGGGGTCGAGCTTGCCCTGGCGGGCACGATCGGTGAGGTTGATGCCGAACTGTTCGAGCGCGCTCTGCTGCTCGTCCTGCCCGGGCTGGGGCTGTGCGTTCATTCGTTCTCCTCGAACCTGCGGAAACCTTCGAGACTCAAAGTTGAGTCGTCTGGGCTCAAGTTTAGCAAACGAGTGCGCCCCCAACAAGAGTCGGACATGCTCACGAGGCGATCGACGCCGGCTCGGGAGTCGCGCAGGCGAAGCGGGCGCGATATGCCGTGGGGCTCAGGCCCAGCATCCGCGTGAAGTTCTGCCGCAGCACCGCCGCAGACCCGAAGCCGCTCTCGAAGGCGACCGCGTCGAGGCCGAGCTCGGTCTGCTCGAGCAGGCGCTGCGCGTGGATGAGTCGCTGGCGGGCGAGCCACGCGGCGGGCGTCGTGCCGTAGTCGGCCTTGAACCGACGGGCGAACGTCCTCGGCGACATGTGGGCGCGGGCGGCGAGCTGGTCGACGGACAGGTCGAGGCTCAGGTGCTCGAGCACCCAGTCGGTCACCGGCGTGAGGGAGAGCGACGTGCTCACCGGCAGGGGCGCGGCGATGAACTGCGCCTGACCGCCGTCGCGCTGCGGGGGCACCACCATCCGCCGCGCGATCGTGTTCGCCATCTCGGCGCCGAGCTCGATCCGCAGCAGGTGCAGGCAGGCGTCCAGACCCGCCGCCGTGCCGGCGCTCGTGATGATGCGGCCGTCCTGCACGTAGAGGACGTTCGGATCGACCTCGATCTCGGGATACATGCGCGCCATCGTGTCGGCGTAGCGCCAGTGCGTCGTGGCGCGGCGACCGTCGAGCACGCCGGCGGCGGCGATCACGAACGACCCGCTGCAGACGGTGAGCACCCACGCTCCGCGCGCGACCGCGCGGCGGACCACCGCGGCGACGCGCTCGTCGACGTTCTCCCAGCTCTCACGGGGGATCGGTGTGATCACCACGAGGTCCGCCTCATCGGCGAACGCGAGGTCGGCGTCGACGTTGAGCGAGAAGCCGAGGTTGCTCGCGACGACGCCCGGATCGGGAGCCACCACCCGGAAGTCGAAGTTGGGGATGCCGTCGTCCGACCGATCGAGACCGAAGGCCTCGCAGGCGAGGCCGAACTCGAAGGGCGCGAACCCGGACTGGACGACACACGCGACAGTCTTCATGGCAGGAATCATACACACGTCGTCACTTCTGCCACTCCTGTCTGTATCGCAGCGTGCGTAGCGTTTCTGCCATGACTCTTCTCGCCCTCGTTCTCCTGATCTCCCTGGTCGCCGTCTCCGTCGCCGCCGTCGTCGCGACCGCGCGCGCCCTCCGCGTCGACGGCTATCGCCGCACCCCGACCGACCGCTCGCGCCTGCCGTGACACGGCGGCCGGCAGTAGCCGCGCCGGAGGTCAGCGCCGGGCCAGCGGGCACGGCGGCGGAGGTCAGCGCCGGCGCAGAGGCGCGAGCGCCTCGAGGAGGACCGCGGCCGAGCGGGCCCACGAGAACCGGGCGATGTGCGCCGCCCCCGCCGCGACGACGGCGGTGTGACGCTCGGGGTCGTCGAGGGAGCGCACCGCGGCGGCGAAGGCCGCGGGATCCGTGCCCGGCGCGTACAGGGCACCGCCTCCGGCGACCTCGTGGAAGATCGGCATGTCGGTGACGACGGCGGGCACGCCGAGCTCGAGTGCCTCCGCGACGGGCAGGCCGTACCCCTCGTCGAGCGAGGCGGAGACGAGCACCGCGTGATCCGCGAGGAGCGCGGCGTACTCGGCATCCGTCACGCCGCCGTGGAACACGACCGCCCCGCCGCGCGGGTCGACGAGGGATTCGAGCTCGGCGCGACGGTCCGGCGCGATCCGCGACAGGAGGTGGAGCGTGCGACCGGGGAGCTCGGCGACCGCCCGGATGAGCGTCTCGACGTTCTTGTAGGGCATGAACGAGCCCATGTAGACGAGGTTCTGCGCGCCCGGGACGACCGCGGTGCCGTCCGGCAGAAGCTCGGCGAGCCGCTGCGGCGCGTTGGGCACCACGACGACGGGCCTCTTCGTCAGCCGGACCCGCGCGAACTCCGCCGCGCTGGTCTCGCTCACGGTGGCGACCAGGTCCGCCGCGTTCAGGGTGAGGCGCTGCGGAACGTAGGAGAGGTGGAACAGGCGCCAACCGAGTCGCACGTACCACGGCAGCGACCGGGGCGGCGTGCGGTGGCGATAGTAGATCGTGTCGTGCAGCGTCAGGACGAGCCCGAAGCGGCGCCCGAACGAGCCGATCGTCTGCATGGGCGAGAACACGGCGTCCGGCCGGAGCCGGTTGAGGAGGAGCGCCGTCCACGGCTCACGAAGCGCGGTGGGGGCGTGGATGCGCCGGGTGCGGGCGCCCTCCGGCAGCAGGGCGCGCTGCGCGTCGTCCCAGATCAGGAAGACGACGTCGACCCCGCGCGCCGGCGCCGCGGCGAACACGGCCGCCGCGAGCTCGGCGGAGTACCGGCTGATGCCGTCGTGGAAGTCGGTGCGGATGTACCGGGCATCGAAGAGCAGGCGCATGCGGGTCGTCGTCCAGCCGTCGCTCAGCCCAGCGGCTCGCCGCGGTACAGCTTCTCGAACGTGTCGAGGGTCTTCTCGATGTCGTGGATCTCGACCCCCTCGAGCGAGGCGTTCTGCATCCGGAGGTATTCCTCGGGCGAGGCGGTGAGCACGCGGCGGAGCTTGTCGGCGAGGTCGTCGACGTCTCCCGGCTCGAAGAGGTAGCCGTTGACGCCGTCCTGCACGAGATGCGGCAGGGCGACCGCGTTCGCGGCGACGATCGGGAGCCCGGACGCCATGGCCTCCATCGTCGCGATGGACTGCAGCTCGGCGATCGAGGCGATGGCGAAGACATCCGCTCGGCCGTACCAGGCGCGCAGCTCGTCCTCCCCGACGCGGCCGTGGAAGACGACCCGGTCGGAGAGGCCGAGGCGTTGCGCCGTCTGCTCGAGGTTCCGGCGCTGGTCCCCGCCACCGACGATGTCGAACGTGATCGAGGGGATCTCCGGAGCGAGCTTCGCGATGGCGGCGAGGGTCACCTCGACGTGCTTCTCCGTCGTCAGCCGGCCGACGAAGAGCACGCGGTGGTGCTCGCGGGGCGTCAGGTCGGGGACGTAGTTGCGCTTGTCGATGCCGCAGCTGATCGGGATGACGCCGTGGATGTCGATCGTCTTCTCGAGGAACTCCGCCGCCTTGCGCGTCGGAGTCGTGACCGCGCGGGACATGTCGAAGGTGCGCTTCGCGTCGTCCCAGGCGAGCTTGACCACGACCTTGTCGAGCAGGGGCGGCAGGGTCGTGAAGTCGATGATGTTCTCGGCCATCACGTGGTTGGTGGCGACGACGGGGATGCCGCGCTGTCGCGCGATCCGGGTGAGCCCCCGACCGATGACGATGTGCGACTGGCTGTGCACGACGTCGGGCTTCACCGCGTCCAGCACCTTCCGGGCGTAGTGCTTGCTGCGCCACGGCCACACGAAGCGCAGCCAGTCGTGCGGAGGCCAGCGCACGCCGGGCAGCCGGTGGACGGTGAGGTCCTCGCCCTCGATGTTCTCGATGAACACGCCGTGGTTGCGGTGGCCGACGCTCGGCGTCACGACGTGGACGTGGTGTCCGCGGCCGGCGAGTCCGGCGGCGAGGCGCTCGGCGAAGCGCGCGGCGCCGTTGATGTCGGGGGCGAACGTGTCGGCGGCGATGACGATGGTGAGCGGGTCGCGGGTCGCGCGCGGGTCACCGTCGGGGGTGGCGGGAGGAGTCACGGGTGGTGGCTGCTTATCTCTGCGGCGTAGCCGACGGGTGCGCCGGCGGTGCCCCCGAGCTTACCGGAGCCCCTCGCCGGCGCCGGGATGCGGGAGTACCGCGCGGCGATGCGGTCGCGAGGGGGAAGCGGTATCAGGGGGAGGAGGAGAGTGCGGATCCGGCGCGCTCGTGCAGAGCCATCACCTCTTCCAGCGTGGGGACCGTCTCGTCGATCGCGGCGGGCAGGTCGCCGAGGGCGAGGCGCACGTCGGCGGGGGCGGCGCCGGCGACCCGGACGGTCCGGCCGTCGAGCATCGTCGGCAGCCCCGCGGCGGTGAGGCGGTCGAACGCGCGCTGCCAGTCCTCCGCGCGCACGACGAGGGCGGACACTCCCGCCGTCAGCTCGGCGACGGAGCCGGTGCCCACCAGCCGCCCCTGCGAGAGGAGCGCGAGCCGCGTGCACTGCTCGGCCTCCTGCAGGTAGTGCGTCGTGACGATGACGCCCGCGCCGGCATCCGCCTGCGCGTGGATGGTGTCCCACAGGCGCGCCCGAGCGAGCGGATCGACGCCGGAGGTCGGCTCGTCGAGCACGAGAAGCTCGGGCTCGTGGGCCAGGGCGAGGACGAAGGCCAGCTGCCGCTGCAGCCCGAGACCGATGGTGCCCACGGGGCGCGTCGCGACCGCACGGATGCCCGGCGGAAGGGGCGGCACCGGCGTGCCGTACACCCGAGCGAAGAAGGCCGCGTTGGCGTCCGCGCTGATGGTCGGCGAGAGACCCGACCCCTGCGGCACGTAGCCGAGCCGCGTCCGGGTCGCGGCGGAGGGCGGTCGCCCGAAGAGCCGGACGTCGCCCGCGTCGGCACGGTCGAGTCCGATGAGGGTGCGGAGGAACGTCGTCTTGCCCGCGCCGTTCGCGCCGATGAGCCCGACGATCTCGCCCCGTTCCACGGTGATCGACACGTCGTCGACCGCGAGATGCCGCCCGAAGCGGCGGCTCACGCCGCGCCCGACGGCGAGCGCGCCCGCGGGGCGACGGCTGTCCCGGTTCCCGGGCGCCTGGCGCGCAGGGGCGACGATGCTCGGCCCACCGCCGAGAGCAGCGCCGGGTTCGTTCTCGCGCGCGAGGGTGAGCGCGATGAGGGCATCCTCGAGGTCGATGGGGACCATGGTGACGACGTCGTCACTCCCGGGCGCGTCGGCCACCCCGGGCGAGGCCGCCCCGGTCGCCGCCGGCGGAAGCCAGCGGCGCCGGGACGGCCCGCGCCGCCAGGTGCGCGACGCGGCGTCGGATGTCGCGGGCGCGCCGCCCGAGACGGCGACGACGCGTCCCGGCACGGAGGCGATGATCTCGTCGGGTGTGCCGGAGCCGATCACGACGCCGCGGTCGAGGGCCGTCACCTCGGCGGCGCGCGCCGCCTCGTCGAGGTAGGTCGTCCCGAGGAGGACGGCGGTGCCGCTCGCCGCCGCTTCGGCGATCAGGCGCCACAGTTCGACACGACTCACGGGGTCGACGCCCGTGCTGGGCTCGTCGAGGAGCACGAGGCGCGGCTCGTGCAGGATCGCGAGCACGAAGCCGAGCTTCTGTCGCATCCCTCCGGACAGGTCGCGTCCGAGTCGAGCGCGCGCCTCGGCGAGTCCGGCACGCTCGAGGAGGACACCGGCGCGGGCGTGAGCGGCCCGCCCGGTCATCCCGAACGCCCGCGCGACGAACGCGACGTTCTCGTCGACGGTCAGTCCGCCCCAGACGCCCGAGGTCGCCGGCTGGAACCCGATCTCGTGCGTGCCGAGGGTGTGCACCTCTCCCGCCTGGGTCGCCACGCGCCCGGCCAGGACGCGCAGGAGCGTGGTCTTGCCCGCGCCGTCACCGCCGACGACGGCGCTGACCCGCCCCGAGGGGACCGCGAGGGTGACGTCGTCGAGCGCCGTCGTGTCGCCGAAGGTCACGCGGATGCCCGCGACGCCGATCCCGGTCATCGTGCTGCGTCCGTGCGCCCGGATGTCCCGGCCCTCGAGTCATGAACGCGCGAGACACGCGGCTGCCGCGCGGGGGCTATGCTCGCCCGCAGCCGGACCACGGCAAGCGCGAAGAGCACGACCGACATGGCGGCGAGCACGACGAGCGGGAGCCAGAGGGCGCCCCACCCCGAGCCGCGCAGCATGACCCCCTGCGACACCATCGTGAAGTAGGTGAGGGGCAGGAGGTAGCCGATCCAGCGCACGCCCGCGGCCATGGCATCCAGCGGGAAGATCATGCCGGACAGCAGGATCTGCGGCAGGAGCGTCATCATCGCCATCTGGATCGCCTGCCCGGTGGTCCGCGCGACCGTGGAGATGAGGACGCCGATGCCGAGCACGGCGAACAGGAAGAACACGGCGCCCACGGCGAACACCGCGACGTCTCCACGGAAGGGAACCCCGAACAACCAGATCCCGAGGAGGGCGATGATCACGAGGTCGAAGGCCGCCAGCAGGAAGTACGGCGTGATCTTGCCGAGGATGACCGACGACGCGCTGAGCGGCATGACGGCGAGCTGCTCGAACGTGCCAGCCTCACGCTCGCGGACCATGCCGATGCTCGTGATGATCGTGCCGATGAAGGTCAGGATCAGCCCGATGATGGCCGGCACCATGACCCACGAGGTCGTGAGGTCGGGGTTGAAGAGCACCGCGACGTCGAGGGTCGGTGGCGCATTCGCGGCTCCGGCAGGAGCGGACGCCCCGGATGCCTCGGCGGCGAGCTGCGCCGACGCGCGGGAGAACAGCACCGTCGCCGACTGCGCGGCGAAGAGGTTCGCCCCGTCGATGTAGACGTGGACGGTGCCGTCGCCGTCCGCGTAGAGGGCGATGTCGGACCGACGGTCCACGAGGGCCGCACGGGCGTCGGCGTCGGTTCCCGCGGCATCGGTCGACACGATGTCGAGGTGATCGGCGAGGTCCCCGACGGCGGTGAGCCGGTCGGCCGCGGCGCTCCCCTGGCTGCCCACGACGGTCACGCGGAGGGAGTCGACCGTGAAGTTGGCGGCATAGCCGAAGATCACGAGGAGCAGGAGCGGCAGGACGACGAGCATGGCGAGGGTGAGGCGGTCGCGCCTCAGTTCCTGGAACTCCTTGACGAAGACGGCGCGCATGAGTGGATTATTCATCGTGCGATGAATATCTCGCAAGAGCCGAGCCGCATACGCTGTCGGCATGCCCGACGACGCCGCCCCTCCCACACCGAGGCGTCGCCGCGGTCGCCCTCGCGGAGCAGCCGGCGCCACGCGCGAGCGCATCCTCGCGGCGGCCGCGGAGGAATTCGCCGTGCGGGGCTACGAGGGCGCGACGATGCGCGCGATCGCCGAGCGCGCCGACGTCGACACGGCGCTCCTGCACCACTACTTCGGGACCAAGTCGGCCCTGTTCACGGCGACCGTCGACGTGCCGTTCGACCCCACGACGATGCTGCCCGGTGCCCTCGCGGGCGACCTCGACGGCGTCGGGGAACGGCTCGTGCGCCTGATCGTGACGATGTGGGACGATCCCGCGTTCCGGCCCCGCGGCGTCGCGCTGATCCGCTCGACGGTCGGCGGACGCCGCACCACCTCCCTCGTCACCGGGTTCGTCTCCCGCGAGATCCTCCGCCGCCTCGGCGACCGGATCGGCCGCGGACCGGATGCGGCCCACCGCGCCGGCCTCGTCGCGAGCCAGGTCGTCGGCCTGATCGTGACGCGCTACGTCATCGAGCTCGAGCCGGTGGCCTCGGCCTCCGTCGACCGGCTTGTCGCCGACGTGGGACCCACGATCCAGCGCTACCTCACAGGCCCCCTCGACGTGGCCCCCTCTACCCTGGAGGGATGATGCGCCTGCAGGCCGACGCCGATCCCGACCGCTGGGTGCCCGTGACCGGCTCCTTCGGGTTCGGCGGACGGCGCCTGCGCAAGCGGGCGATCCGGATGCTGCTCGCGCAGGCCAATGCGGCGATGGGGGCGACGGAGCGCCCCGGCGGTCGATTCGCCGCGTGGGCGATGAGTCAGGCCGCGCCCGCCCTCATGCGCACGGCCGACGGGCGCGTGCTCGTCTGGGTCTGGCGGGCGGAGCCGGAGCTGGTGGTCGTCATGGCGCAGGTGCAGGAGCTGACGCCGCACCTGCGCACCGCGCGCGCGATGATGCCGATGGAGTACGACGACACCGAGAGCTTCCGCGGCACGTATCTGGGGGTCGGCGAGAAGCTCGTGATGCCGACTCCGCCGCCGCGCGGCGGCACGGTGCCTCCGCCGTTCGCGACGTACACGTGGGATACGGGGACGCACCTCGTGACGGTCACGGCCGTCGGCGGCGACCGCGAGCGGTTCGGTACCGTGGTCGGCGCCGTGGACGACCTCTCCCGCTCGCTGCGGATCTCCGGCGACGTCGCCGTCGGCGAGTCGGGCAGCGTGCTGCGCATCGATCCCGCCTGAGGTCCGCGGCGCTCCTCGAGGCGAGCCGAGATGCCCGTCGGCAGCCGTGGAGCGGCACCGCTCAGCGGAATCCACCCGCGAGGAACAGATCGGGTCTCTTGTCCTCGAAGCAGGAGATGAGGTCGCGGTAGCCCGGCATCGCCGTGGAGGCGGTGAACAGTGTCCGTCGCCCAGCCTTGGCCGCCACCCCGCCGTAGCGGCCCGAGGGACGCACCTGCAGCCGCGTGATGTCCTGCACTCGTGTGCGCAGGGGCGCGCGCACGCTGCGCGACACCCAGATCGCCTCCCGGGTGATCTCGATGCGCATACGCGTCATCGCGTGGGCCAGCCAGAGGAACGAGGCACCCATGAGGGCCGCGACCGTGCCCACGATGCCCATCTCGGGCTGCGGGTCAGGCGTGGTGGCCGCACCCCACACGATCGTCGCCCCGATGACGAGGACCACGACCCCGGCTGTGCGGACCATGATGCGCCGCCAGCGGTCGACCGACACCACCACCAGAACCTCCTGCTGCTGCGCATCCCACTCCGCCGCCGTCAGCGAGAACCGAGCGGCGAGAGCGCTCGCGACCGCGACGAGGCCCATCGCGACCAGGGCGAGCGTGCCGAGCAGCACGACGGCGGGATCCACGGAGGAGCCTTTCGCGAGGGACACGGCCGCCCTCGACGCTAGCGCAGGTCGCCCGTGGCGGCACCCTTCCGAGTTCGGGGTCGCGCGTGGTCGCACTCCTTCGAGTTCGGGGTCGCGTGGGGTCGCATCCACGCTCGAATGACGACCAGATGCGACCCCGAACCTGCAGAACGCGCGAGGGCGGAGCGACGCGGCGCCGGCCTAGATGGGACAGCGGTGGCGCCGGGGCACGGACCGGCTACGACGGGCCGACGGCCTCGCCCTCGCTCGCCCGCGCCCATCGGGTCAGGTGGTATCGCCATCCCTCTTCGTGCTCTGCCGCCAACGAGGGCGGGGCCTGCGCGCGTGAGAACCCGGATTCGGTGAGCGCGACCGAGGTCGACGACCCGTCGGCCACGAGACGGATGACGACGTCGAGCGGCTGCGCCCACGTCGGTTCGGTCCAGGTGAACCCGAGAAGGGTCGGCTCGTCGCATCGCGTGATGGTCCCCGTCGCGGATGCCGGACGACCTTCCTCGATCCACGTTTCGAGAAGCGCCGAACCGACGGCGGCCTCGAAGCGCATCTCCGGCCACCAGGCGTCCCGCTCGGCCGTCAGGAACCGCCAAACGAGCCCGATGGGCGCGTTGATCCGGGCTTCCACCGTGACCGAGTCGCGAACCACACGACCACGCTATCCATACGCGCCGGCGATGACATGCCGCCGCCGACAGCGGGCTAGAAAGGCGCGTCAGACGCGGCGTGTGCGGGAGCGAGGACGGGAACACCCGGTGGACCGCCCGGAACACGCCGACCACCCGGAGCACCCGGACCACCCGGGACGAACGACACCGGTGGCGCCGGAGCATCCTCGCGATAGACGCGACCGGTCGGTGAGGTCCATTCGAGGACGCCCCCGGATCGCTGCCGCACCCGCCAGGCCGTGAACTGCTTCATGCTGTGATGACGCTGGCAGAGGTGGGCGAGGTTCCACAGGGCGGTGGGGCCTCCGAGCGCCGCGTCTATGGTGTGGTCGATCTCGCAGCGGATCGCGGCGCGCCGGCACCCGGGGAACCGGCAGTGCTGGTCGCGGGCGCGGAGATAGCGGCGTTGCGGCCAGGGTGTGCGATAGCGGTCGACGGCGAGGACCGTCCCGTCCACCGGCTCCGTCAGCACCCGCGCCCACGTCGGCGCGTCGGCGGCGAGGCAGCGTGCGGTCTCGGCGTCGATGGGCGAGCGCCCGACCAGGTCGGCCGGGCCCTCGTCGGCGCCGAGGAGCGTCAGTGCCGGGACGATGACCTGTACCTGTGCTCGGATCGCGCCGAGGGAGCCGGCGCCGTCGCGGTGCACCGTGGGGTCGAGCGAGGGCGCGCCCGCCAGCAGGAGGTCGGCGAACACGTCGGCGCGCACCTCTCCGAGCGCCCGGCGGTCGCGCTCGCCACCGTCGCCACCGGTGGCGGCGTCGCTCGCACCGGCCGGGGGCGCAGCACCCTCGCGGGCGTCGACGATCGTCCGCGCCTGCTGGGTGAGCCGATCGAGGATCCCGTCGGCGATGACGGTGGGCACGTCGGCGACGACCTGCGCCATACCGTCGCGCAGGGGCACGACGCGCACTCCGCGCCGCGACGCCGCATCGCGATGCCGCTCGGTGAACGACCGCTCGCTCGAGCGCTCGGCGAGCATCTCGACGGCCGGGCGAACGCGGTTCGGAGTGTCGCGTTCGCACAGCGCGATCGCCCGCTCCTCGAAGTCGGTACGGTGCTCCCGCGCGACCACCGTACCGGCATCGATGATCACCCGCACGTGGCCTCGCGTGATCCGCCCCTCTTCCCACGCGACGAGGGCGTGCGGGTACTCCTCCACGATGACGCGCGCCTCGTCGATGCGCTGCTGCATCGTCCGGTCGGTCACGCGGACGACCCCGCCCAGCTCGGCGGCGATCGACCGCAGCGCCATGTCGTGCGCGCGGACATCCGCCCGCGCACCCGCCGCCTGCTTCTCGGCGAGCAGACCCGCGCGCGCCAGCAGGCGCGTCTGGGCGACCTGGACGGCGGTCAGCTGGGCCTCGATGCTCTCGGCGGACGAGACGATCTCGGCGAGAGCGGCGACGTCTGCGTCGCTGCTCGTGACCCCCGCGAACTCCGTCATGACCCCAGTGTGCTCGGGGGGTCCGACATCGGAGGGTGGACGGCGGCCACCCCGGCGTCACGCGTCGTCGCCGGCTCGGCGAGCCGCCGCGCATCGCCGGGCCGGCATCCGCGGTGCCATGATGATGCGATGACCGCACCCCTGCCCACGACCGCAGACGACCGGGCGGCGGGCCGCGCCCTCCGCGCGCGGACACCGAGGCGGAGCCTCGCCGAGCTCACCACCGCGAATCGGGACCCCCTGGGCATCCTGGGCGCCCAGAACGCGACCCGCCTGGCGGACCTGCTCCCCCTGCGTGCGGAGCGCATGTCGGCGAGCCCGTTCGCGTTCTTCCGAGGCACGGCCGCCCTCATGGCCGCAGACCTCGCCGCGAGCCCGAGCAGCGGCATCCTCGTGGCGTCGTGCGGCGACGCCCACATCGCGAACTTCGGCTTCTACGCGTCGCCCCAGCGCACCCTGGTGTTCGATCTCAACGACTTCGACGAGTCCGCGTGGGCGCCGTGGGAGTGGGACGTCAAGCGGCTCGTCGCCTCCGTCGTGATCGCCGGCCAGGCGACCGGTCGCGCCGACGCGGTGGTCATGGACGCGGCGCGTCGCGTGGTCGCGCAGTACGCCATCGCGCTGCGCCAGAACCTGAGTCTGACGCCCGTCGGGCGCTTCTACCAGCACTTCGATGCCGAGGGCGGTCTGCGCTCGGGGGCCGCGTCGGCGCGGAAGACGCTGCGCAAGGCCATCGCCGATGCCGAGCGCCGCACGAGCGCCCAGGCGACGCGGAAGCTCACCGAGATCACGCCCGAAGGTAGGGTGCGCTTCGTCGAGCGTCCGCCCGCGATGACCCACATCGACGCCGAGCTGGAGCAGGGGGTCGCCGGCGCGATCGGCGCCTACCGGCAGACCGCGAACGCCGACATCCGGATGCTCCTCACGCACTACACGATCGCCGACACCGTCCGCCGGGCCGTCGGCGTGGGCAGCGTCGGCACCCGCTGCTACGTGACCCTCCTCGTCGACGGGGACGGGGACGCGCTCCTGCTGCAGACGAAGGAGGCGGGGGAGAGCGTGCTCACCCGGTACGGCGGATGCACCCAGCCCCCCGAGGTCGACGCCTACATCGCGGAGCACGGACAGGGCTCACGGGTCGTCGCCATGCAGCGCATCCTGCAGGGAGTGTCGGATCCGTTCCTCGGACATTTCCGCGGCGACGTCGCCGACTACTACGTCCGCCAGTTCCGCGACATGAAGGGCGGCATCGACCCGGAGTCCCTCGACGACCCGTCCTTCGTCCTGTACGCGCAGGCGTGCGCCGCTGTCCTGGCACGCGCGCACGGCCAGACGCCCGGCGCGGCCCGGATCGTCGGCTACATCGGCGACCGCACCGCGGTCACCGACGCCATCGTCGCGTGGGCGTACGCCTACGCGGAGCTGTCGCGCGCGGACTACGACGCGTACGTGGCGTCGCTCGCGGACTGACCTCGGGGCGCCCGGAACCGCGCGCCGCCGCGGCCCGGGTCAGTCCCGGTCGCCGGAGATCGGACGCCACACGACGACGTCCGTCGCCCGGCGCACCCGGGTGCCCTGGCGGAGGGTCACGACCGACCCGCCCGGCGCCGCGGCGAACACGCGGGCTCCGGGGCGACTCTCGCGCTCCTGCTGCAGCCGGCTCTCCAGCTCGGCGACGCGGCGGCGGAGGGCCCGCGCCTCGTTCTCGAGCTCGATGAGCCTCGAGATCGCCGGGAGGCTCATACCCTCCGCCGACATGGCGGCGACCTCGCGCAGCTGCTTGACGTGGCGGAGCGCGTAGCGGCGCGATCCGCCCTGGGTACGGGCGGGCACGACGAGGCCGAGGCGGTCGTATTGCCGGAGCGTCTGGGGATGCATCCCCGCCAGCTGCGCGGCGACCGTGATCGCGAAGATCGGCGTCTCCTCGTCCGCGTCCTCGTCGTGCGCCATGATCACTCCCGCGCCTTCGCCATCAGGTCGGCGCGCGGGTTCTCCTTCGGCTCCAGCGCGTGGAAGCGCTCGAGCGCCTCCTTCGCCTCGCCGTCCAGGTGCGCGGGAACGGCGACCTGGACCTCGGCGAGCAGATCGCCCGTGCCCTTGCTCGTCTCGACACCGCGCCCCTTGACGCGCAGCACGCGGCCGGACGGGGTCCCCGGCGCCACGCGGAGCTTGACGGGGTCGCCGCCGAGCGTGGGCACCTCGATCGTCGCCCCGAGCGCCGCCTCCGTGAAGGTCACCGGCACGGTGACACGGAGGTTCAGTCCGTCCCGGGTGAAGACCGGGTGCGGTCGGACCGTCACCTGAACCACGATGTCGCCCGACTCGCCGCCGTCCGGGGAGGGCCGCCCGCGCCCGCGGAGGCGGATCTTCTGCCCGTCCGCGACCCCCGCGGGGATCTTCACCTTGAACGGCTTGCCGTCCTCACCGGCGAGGGTGATGGTCTCCCCCCGCACCGCGGTCTGGAAGTCGAGCGTCGAGCGCGCCGTCACGTCGGCGCCGCGCTGCGGACCTCCGTACCCGCGGAAGCCGCCCGTCGACTGTCCGAAGCGTCCGGAGCCGAATCCGCCGCTCTGCTGCCCGAACATCGAGAACAGGTCGTCGAAGTCAGCCGCCTGATACGAGCCGCCGCGCGACTGCCCGAAGCGGCTGAAGACGTCCTCGAACCCGCCGGAGGATCCCGCACCCGGCGCCTGGAAGCGGGCGCCGCCCGCCCCCATCGCACGGATCTGGTCGTACTCCTCGCGCTGGTCCTTATCGGAGAGCACCGAGTAGGCCTCGCTGATCTCCTTGAACTTCGCCTCCTTGGCCGGGTCTCCCTGAGTGGAGTCCGGGTGGTAGGTGCGCGCGAGCTTGCGGTACGTCTTCTTCAGGTCCGCGGCGGAGATGTCCTTCGACACACCCAGGACCTTGTAGAAGTCCTTGTCGAACCAGTCCTGACTGGCCATGAACACCCCCTCCCGTTACTCGGCCGAACCGGCGACGACGACCTTGGCCGGACGCAGCTCGATCGTCCCGAGGCGGTAGCCCACCTCGACGACGTCCAGAATGGTGCCGTCCTCGACACCGCCCGGGTTGGGCGCGTAGAAGATCGCCTCGTGCTGCTGCGGATCGAAGACCTCACCGGCGACGCCGTAGGTCTCGACGCCCAGACGGGAGACGATGCCCCGGAGCTTCTCCGCGATCGCGGCGAGCGCCGATCCCTCGACGAGATCGCCGTGCTTGTCGGCGCGGTCGAGGTCGTCCAGCACCGGAAGCAGGTTCTTGGCCACCGTCCCCTGAGCTCGCGAGATCTCGATCTCGCGCTGCTCCTCGGTGCGGCGGCGGTAGTTGGCGTACTCCGCCTGCAGCCGCTTCAGGTCGAGCAGCAGGTCCCGGTCTTCGGGCGCGGCCTCGGCCACGGCGGCCTCGTCGGTCTGCGGTGCGTCGAGGATGTCCTCGACGGTCAGCCCGTCGTCGCCCGTGGGGATGTCCCCCTGCGAGTCGGGGCCGGAGGCGTGAGCCTCCGACCCCTCGTCACCGGGGACTTCGTTGTTGTCGAAGTCCTTGTCGCTCATGTTCCGATTCTTACTTCTTCTCGTCCTCGTCGTCGACGACCTCGGCGTCGATCACGTCCTCCTCGGGGTTCGGCACGGAGCCGTTGCCCGGGTCGGCGACCGTCGGGTCGGCGGGCTCGCCGGCCGCCTGCTGCGAGGCGTAGATCGCCTCGCCGAGCTGAGACTGCGACGCGTTGAGCTTGTCGAACGCGTTCTTCACCGCGTCCTCGTCCTCGCCCGCGAGCGCGGCCTTCAGGGCGTCCACGTCGGCCTGCACGGAGTCCTTGACCTCGGCGGGGAGCTTGTCCTCGTTGTCCTTGATCAGCTTCTCGATGGAGTACGAGAGCGTCTCGGCCTGATTGCGCACCTCGGCCGACTCGCGACGCTTCTTGTCCTCGGCGGCGTGCTCCTCGGCCTCGCGCACCATCCGGTCGATGTCCTCCTTGGGCAGCGACGAGCCGCCCGTGATGGTCATCGACTGCTCCTTGCCGGTGCCCTTGTCCTTCGCGGACACGTGCACGATGCCGTTCGCGTCGATGTCGAAGGTGACCTCGACCTGCGGGATGCCGCGGGGGGCCGGCGCGATGCCGGTCAGCTCGAAGGTGCCCAGCGGCTTGTTGTCGCGGGTGAACTCGCGCTCGCCCTGGAAGACCTGGATCGCGACCGACGGCTGGTTGTCGTCGGCGGTCGTGAAGGTCTCGCTGCGCTTGGTCGGGATGGCGGTGTTGCGCTCGATGAGCTTCGTCATGATGCCGCCCTTGGTCTCGATGCCGAGGCTCAGGGGGGTCACATCGATGAGGAGGACGTCCTTGCGCTCACCCTTGAGGACACCGGCCTGCAGGGCGGCGCCGACGGCGACGACCTCGTCCGGGTTCACGCCCTTGTTGGGCTCCTGACCGCCGGTGAGCTGCTTGACGAGCTCGGTGACCTGCGGCATGCGGGTCGACCCGCCGACGAGCACGACGTGGTCGATGTCGCCGACCTTGATGCCGGCCTCGGCGATCACGTCGTTGAACGGCTTCTTGGTGCGGTCGAGCAGGTCCTTCGTGAGGTCCTCGAACTTGGCGCGCGTCAGCGTCTCGGAGAGCGAGACGGGGCCCGAGTCGGTGAGCGAGAGGTAGGGCAGGTTGATGGAGGTGCTCGTCGAGGACGACAGCTCCTTCTTCGCCTGCTCCGCGGCCTCCTTGAGGCGCTGCAGCGCGATCTTGTCGCCCGAGACGTCGACGCCGGTCGTGTCCTTGAACTGCTTGATCAGGTAGTCGACGACGCGCTGGTCCCAATCGTCGCCACCGAGGCGGTTGTCGCCGGCGGTCGCGCGGACCTGGATCGTGGAGAAGTCGTCGTCCTTGCCCACTTCGAGGAGGGACACGTCGAACGTTCCGCCACCGAGGTCGAAGACGAGGATGAGCTCGTCCTCCTTGCCCTTGTCCAGGCCGTACGCGAGCGCGGCGGCCGTGGGCTCGTTGATGATGCGCAGGACGTTGAGGCCGGCGATCTCACCGGCATCCTTCGTCGCCTGCCGCTCGGCGTCGTTGAAGTACGCGGGGACGGTGATGACGGCGTCGGTCACCGAGTCGCCGAGGTACGTCTCGGCGTCGCGCTTGAGCTTCTGCAGGATGCGCGCCGAGATCTCCTGCGGCGTGTACTGCTTGCCGTCGATCGACTGCGTCTTCCAGTCGGTGCCCATGTGGCGCTTGACCGACGACAGGGTGCGGTCGACGTTCGTGACGGCCTGGCGCTTGGCGGTCTCGCCGACGAGCACCTCGCCGTCCTTCGTGAACGCGACGACCGACGGGGTCGTGCGGAATCCTTCGGCGTTGGCGATGACCTTCGGCTCGCCGCCCTCGAGGACGGAGACGACGGAGTTCGTCGTCCCGAGGTCGATACCCACTGCACGTGCCATGTGTGTTTCTCCTTGTTCGTGGCTGTTGGGAAAGCTGGGGAGTTGAGTCATAGGGGCTCAACTTCTGATGCATGCCACGTTACCGAGCCGCGATCTCGGTGTCAAGTGAACTTGATATGGATTGGCTCAACTTTGAGGGAGGTGTGGGTGCGAGTCGATCACCTCTCACCGCGCCGCGGCGCGACGCAGCGACCTCCCGGCGCGGATGCCCGAGATCCGACCGTCCTCGACGGCCACGCGGCCGCCGACGAGGACGAGGTCCATCCCGGTCGCCGGCCGGCGCGGGTCGTCGTACGTCGCCTCGTCGCGCACCCGAGCGGGGTCGAACAGGGCGAGGTCGGCCACTGCGCCGACGCGCACCTCCCCGCGGTCGGCCAGCCCGAGGCGGCGCGCGGGCGCACCCGAGAGGTGCCGGACGACCTCCTCCAGCCCGAGGATGCCCAGCTCGCGGCTGTATCGGCGCAGGTAGCGCGCGAACGTGCCCCATCCCCGCGGGTGCGGCCGGTCGCCCACGAGGATGCCGTCGCTCCCGCCCATGTGGCGGGGGTGCGCCATGATCCGGCGCACGTTCCCCTCATGGCCGACGTGCATCAGGATGCCCGTGCGCAGCCGGTCACGCCGGAGCAGCGCGAGGGCCGCATCGAACGCCGAGGGCGGCGACCCGAGCTCGACCGGGCGCGACCGCCCGAGCTCGGCGACGGTGCGTCCGACCGCGACGGACAGTGCCGGATCGGTCACCCCGGAGATCTGGATCGTCTCCCAGTCGATGGGCTCGCCGTGCGCGCCGTCCGACCCCGTCTCTTCGACCGCGACGCGGATCCGCTCGGCCTCGCCGGGGTCCTCCAGCCGCGCGAGGGTCGCCTCGATGCCGCCCTCGGCGGCCCAGCTCGGGAGGAGCGCCGCGAGGGTCGTCGCCCCGGACCGGTACGGATAGGTGTCGAGGGTCACGTCGACGCCGTCCGCGATCGCGCGATCCACGAGCGCGAGGAGGGCATCCGCCCGTCCCGCGTTCGACGGGAAGTTCATCGTCGCGTGGGTCAGGTGCACGGCGCATCCCGCGTCGTGGGCGATCTCGATCGCCTCGCTGTACGCCTCCCGCGCACCCCCGCCGTATCCGCGCGTGTGCGGCGCCCAGAAGCCGCCGTGCTCCGCGACGACGCGGCACAAGGCCACGAGCTCTTCCCGATCGGCGTGCATCCCCGGCGCGTAGGTGAGACCGCTCGACATGCCGAACGCCCCGGCCCGCAGCCCGTCCGCGAGCAGACCCCGCATGCGTCGGATCTCCTCCGCGGTCGCCGACCGCGCACCGTGCCCGACGACGAGCATCCGCAGATTCCCCTGCGGCACGAGGTACGCGGCGTTGACGGCGACGCCCGCGTCGAGCCGGTCGAGGTACCCGCCGACGTCCCGCCACGTGAACTCCGCATCGGGGAGATCGCCGTGCCACCCCGCGATGCGCGCACGGATGTCCGCCAGCGCGGCGTCGTCGACGGGAGCGTACGACAGCCCGTCCTGGCCGATGACCTCCGTCGTCACCCCCTGGGCGAGCTTCGCGGCGTGATCGCCGGGGCGGAGGAGCTCCAGGTCGGAGTGGGCGTGCATGTCGATGAAGCCCGGCGCCAGGACACGTCCTCGCCCGTCGATCACACGCTCCCCGGGCATCGGCGCGAGGCCGCGCCGCTCCGCGACGACCGCGATCCGCTCTCCGCGGACGCGGACGTCGGCGGGCCGCGCCGGGGCGCCCGTCCCGTCGACGAGGACGACGTCGTGCAGGAGCATCAGAACCACGTGTCCACGGCGCCGATCACGACCGGGTCGGATGCCCGCGCGTCGGCCACGAGCGGCAGCCGCCGCCACTTGTCCAGCACGGTGCACGGGTGCGAGAGGCCGAGGCGCACGACATCGCCGACGACGAGCGGGGGCCCATCGACCGGCTGCGCCTGGAACGCGTGCTGGTCGTTGAGGGCCCGCACGGGGGCGTCCGCGTCCCGGCGGGGAACACCCTCGGGATGCACCGCCTGCAGCCGCGGCAGCCCCTCGTCGAACGAGACGTCGCGACGACCGGCGTCGAGCAGCGCGAACCCCGGCTCGGGCGTCGAGAGGACACGCGCCCACGCGTGCATCGCCGACCTCAGCTCCGCGCGGAGCGGCGAGATCCCGGCGTAGAACCCGTCGTCGTGGATCTGGTACGCCCCGGCGCGGAGGACGACCGTCTCGGACCTCCCCGACAGGACGGCCGCGACGCGGTCGGGGTAGGCGCTGCCGCCGGCGCTGAGGAGGGGCGGTGCGCCCCATCCGACGAGCGGACGCACGGCGTCGGAGAGCTCCGCCAGTCGGCCGAGGTACGCGTCGACCGCCGCGAGCGACGCGGAGGAGCGATCGTGGGCGATCGCCCCCTCGTACCCGGCGACGCCCGCCAGGGCCAGGCCGGGCGCCGCGGCGATCGCCTCGGCGACCTCCCGCGCGGCGGCGATCGACCGGGCGCCCGTGCGCCCGCCCTGCCCGCCGAGCTCCACGAGCACGGGGACGGGAGGCGAGGCCGCGGACGTCGCCTGCGCGGACATCCGCGCCACGGCCTCGGACGAGTCCGCCCAGCAGACGAGCTCGAACCCGCCCGCGCGCGCGTCGCGCAACCAGCGCCACGCCGCCGCATCGAGCAGGGGGGCGGCCAGCTGCACCCGCGGGATGCCGTGGGCGTGGGCCACCTGCGCCTGCCATCCGGTCGCCAGGGTGATGCCCCAGGCGCCGGCGTCCAGCAGGCGACGCCACAGCGCGGGCGCCATCGTCGTCTTGCCGTGCGGGGCGAGCGCGAACCCGTGACGCCGCGCCCACGCGGCCATGAGCGTCGTGTTGTGGTCGATCGCGGCGTCGTCGAGGGTCACGACCGGGGTCGCGAACGCGGAGAGCGGAACCTCCAGGTCGGTCGGGGACACCCCCCACAGGTGCGGCGGGAAGGCCTTGTCGGCGACGGAGATCGGAGATCGGGGGATCACGGGAGGATCCTTTCGTCAGCGAGCGTGACGGGCACGCCTCGATATCGTGGAGGGGTGAAGCTGCCCATCGAGACCACGTCCGCCCCGGCCCCCGCCCATACGTTCTCACAGGGCGTGCGCAAGGGTCCGCTGCTGCAGGTGAGCGGCCAGGGGCCGGTCGATCCTGCCACGGGCGAGTACCAGTTCGCGGGCGATGTGCGGGCCCAGACGCGACGCACGCTCGAGAACATCCGGGCGATCGTCGAAGCGGGCGGGGCGAGCTTCGAGGATGTCGTCATGCTGCGGGTGTACCTCACGACGCGCGACGACTTCGCCGCCATGAACGAGGCGTACGGCGAGTTCGTGACCGCGCACGTGTCGAGCGGCGTGCTGCCGGCGCGGACGACGGTGTTCACCGGCCTGCCGCGCGCGGAGATGCTCGTCGAGATCGACGCGCTCGCCGTCGTGGAGTGACCCGCGGCGGCCGTCACGCTCGACTCCGACGGTCGCCTCCGTCGCGGTCGTCTCCGCGCCCATCGCAGGCGAAGAACCGCGCCCGGGCGCGCGTGATGGCCTCTGCCGAGGTGCGGCGGGGATGGACGCGGTTGGTCAGCAGCACCGCGATCGTGTCGGAGGCGGGATCGACCTCGAATGCGGTGCCGGTGAACCCCGTGTGTCCGACGGCGTGAGCGGAGGACATCCAGCTCCGCTCGCCGACGCGAAGGCCGAGCCCCTGCCGGTACCCCGCCGCCTCGACGCCCGGGGAGATCGCGCGGCGCACCGTCTCCGCGGTGAGCACGCGCGTGCCCGGCCCCCGCCCTCCGGAGCGCAGGACATCAGCGATGCGGAAGACGTCGCGCGCCGTGCCGAACAGCCCCGCGTTGCCGACCGGCATCCCGACCGCCGCGGCGAGCTCGTCGTGGACCGAGCCCCGCACGAGGCGCCCGGCCGGCCGGTACTCCGTCGCGACGGCGGAGTCCGCCGCAACGGGCCCGTAGCGCAGCGTCGACGCCCCGGCCGGTCCGGCGACTCGCACGGCCACCGCCTCGTCGAGACTCTGTCCGGCGACCTCCTCGATGAGCCGGCCGAGGGCGATGTAGCCGACGCAGGAGTAGCGGTGGACCGCTCCTGGGCGCGCGGTCAGGGGCGCATCCAGGCACCGCTCGAGGAGCGCCTCGCCGACGACGCCCTCCCGCCAGTCGGTCACCGTGTCGGGAAGACCCGACGTATGGGTCAGGAGATGGCGGAGCGTGATCGTGGCGGCATGCGGACCGCGTCCGACCGGCACGCGGGAGCGCACCGGTTCGTCGAGCGAGATGCGACCCTCGTCGACGAGGGTCAGGGCGGCCAGCGCCGTCACGATCTTCGACACCGAGGCCAGGTCGAACAGGTGCTCACGCGTGAGCGGAGTCGGATCGTCGCCGGCGGGCGTGCCCGCCACGTGCTCCTCGAGGTCGTCGCCGCGCGCCCGCAGCGACGACCAGGCCGACCCCTCCGCGCCGTTCACCATGCGAGGAGATCGGGGGCTGTCAGCGAGCCGCTACCGCCCCGGGCGCTCACACCACCGCTCCTCACCGAGCCGCATCGGCGAGCAGCGTGTCCAGCGGAGCCGCCACCGCGCGGGACGCGCCCCACGTGCAGATGTAGGTCGTCGGGGCCGGCAGGTCCGGATCGGGCGCTCCGAACTCGACCACCACGACCGGCCGTGCACGACGCGCGAGACGTCGCACACGATCACGCATCCAGGGCGACCGCACGGAGTTGCGTACCAGGACGACCACGGGACGTCCCGCGGTCTCGGGAAGCGGGTCGCCCTCTCCGACGAGTGCCGGGGTACGGCCGGCGAGCACGCGCCCCTCCGTGGGGAGGCCCCACCCGGCGACCGTGCCGACGGCACCGTGGTGCGGCCCCACGAACTGCACGACGACCGCGTCTCGCAGCGACGGCAGCTCGCCGTCGACCGTGATCGCGCGCGCGGCGAGGAGCTCATCGGTTCGGGCTCCCACGACCGGGGCGCGGCGCACGTCACGCAGGCGCCCCAGCCGAGCCGACAGCGCATCCACCCGCTCCGCCGCCTCCTCGAGTCGTTCCGCGGGCACCGCTCCCGTTCGCACCGCGCGCTCCAGGCCCTCGACGGTGCGCACGAAGGTGGATTCGTCGATGCGAGCCCCGAGGCACATCAGGTCGGCGCCCGCCGCGAGAGCCGACACCGCCCTCGCGGGGATGTCACCGGCACCACGAGCGCCCGCCATATCGAGAGCATCGGTGAGCAGAGCTCCGTCGAAGCCAAGGCCGCCCGCGGAGGGGGCGGCGCGCAGCAGACGGGTCGCCTCAGGACTGTAGGTCGCGACACGCAGGGGATCGATCGCCTCGACGACCACGTGCGACCCCATGACCGCGTGCACCCCCGCGCGTATGCCCGCCCGGAACGGCGTGAAGTCCCGGCGGTCGAGGAGTCCCGCATCCGCGCGAACGCGGGCGACGCCGACGTGCGAATCGATCGTCGTGTCGCCGTGACCCGGGAAATGCTTCAGACACGCGCCGACCCCCGCGCGCTGGACGCCCTCGACCCACGCCGTGACGTGGCGCGCCACGAGCACCGGGTCGCCCCCGAAGCTGCGCGCACCGATGACGGGGTTCCGAGGGTCGGAGCCGACATCGGCGACCGGCGCGAGCGCGAGGTCGACCCCCTGCTCGTACAGGTCGGCTCCGATCCGCTCCGCCGTGCTCCGGGTCGACTCCACGTCGTCGATTCGCCCTAGGACCCCCGCACCCACCCGCGTGCTGCCGCTCCGGTGGTGCAGCCGGGTGACGTCGCCGCCTTCCTCATCCATGGCGACGATGATGCCCGCACGCCCGCGATGCGCGTCGAGGGTGAGCGGAGCAGCCCCTTCTTCGCCGACGACGTTGTCGGCGAAGAGGGCGAGGGCGCCGAGCCCGTCATCCACGGCGCGCCGCACCCACTCGGGAAGTCGTCGCTCAGTCCCGCTTCCGGGCCCCGCGAACGAGGCCATCAGGACGCGATGCGCCGCTCGCGTCAGACTCACGGTCCGGCGAGTTCTGCACCCTTGTCGCCGACGGCGAACCGGCAGGCACGAGTGGTGCCCGCAAGACACCCGTTGGCGAGCATCGTGGCGCTGTAGTAGTCGATGTAGCGGAACCCGTACGTCTCGCCGCGGGCGAACGCCTGGCCTTCGATCGCCGATCGCCACGCGTCGAAGGCCGCATCCGGGATGTCGACGTAGACGTCGGCTTGGAAGTCCTGGGAATCCTCCCAGTTGTCCGCGTGCAGGACCTGCGATACGCCGTGGCGGCCGTGCGGGCTCCCGACGGGCAGCGACGCCAGGAAGCGGGCCCGCTCCGCCAGAACCGCTGCGCGGATGTGGTCGCGGTGGATGCTCTTCACCCAGTGCGTGATGAGGACGGCAGGCTTCTCGACGCGGATGATGTCGGCGATCTGCTCGGCGGCCGAGTCGTCGTCCGGGAGGAAGCCGTCCGAGTAGTCGAGGACGCGGAACTCCGCGCCGATGCCGGCGGCGAACGCCTCCCCTTCCGCCACCTTCTGCGGCCGGTACTCCTCCGGGCTGAGCCGCGGGTGTCCGCGCTCGCCGTACGTGCAGGCGAGGATGATGGCTCGATCGCCCTCCTGCACCATCTTGGCGAGGGTAGGTCCCGCCGTCAGGTCCATGTCACCGATGTGGCCGCCGATGGCGAGGACGGTTCTGCTCATGAGGTCTCCGTTCGAGTGAGAGGGGGTGGTCACTTCATGCCGCTGAGCATGACGCCGCGTACGTAGTACTTCTGGAACAGCAGGAAGACGATCAGCACCGGGAGCGTGCTGATGACGATTCCCGCCATGACGATCGGCATGGTGCGGTTAGGATCGATGAAGCTCTGCAGCAGCTGGATACCGACGGGCAGGGTCATGAGGTCGGGATTGCTCGACGAGATGAGTGCCGCCCAGATGTACTCGTTCCACTGGCCCACGAACGTGATCAACCCGAGCGTGATCGCCACGGGGCCGGTCTGCGGCAGCACGATGCTGAAGAACAGTCGCCACTCCCCTGCACCGTCGATGCGCGCGGCCTCCAGCATCTCGTCGGGGATGCCGACCATGAACTGGCGCATGAGGAAGATCCCGAAGCCGCTCACGAGGAACGGGAGCATGAGTGCCGCGAGGTAGTTGGTCATCCCCCCGTCGCCGTCCTGACCCAGGATGTTGTTCCCGCCCACCAGGGGCCAGTTCAGCATGATCAGGAAGTCCGGGATCAGCAGGAGGAACGGCGGCAGCATCATGGTCGCCAGAACGAATCGGAAGATGACCTCGCGACCACGGAAGTGCAGTTTGGCCAGGGCATAGCCGGCCATCGCGGATGTCACGAGGACGCTGCCGGTGACGACCGCGGTGACGGCCAGGCTGTTGACGAACAGCTTCCCCAGCTGCAGCTGCTCGACGGCCGAGGCGTAGTTGTCCCACGTCCACTCGGCGGGGAAGAACCGATAGGGGAGCCGGCCGTACTCTCCCGGCCCCTTCAGCGAACTGAAGACCGTATCGAGGAAGGGGACGGTCATGGCGATACCGCCGATGACGACCACGAGATAGGAGATCCAGGGGATCGGCGTCCTGCGACCCGTGCGAGCGCTGCGTACGGCGGTGCTCATTCGTCGATACCTCCTCTGCGGCGGCTGATCCAGAGCTGGAGCAGCGTGACGATGAAGATGATGAGGAACAGCACCATCGCCATCGCGCTGGCCGTCCCCCATGCCCCGAACTTGAAGGCCTGCTGATACATCTCGAACGCCGCGACGTTGGTCGCGTTGGCCGGACCGCCGTCCTTGGTCATGACGATGATGAGCGCGAACGACTGCAGCCCCGCGATCGCCTGGGTGATGAGGACGAACACGAGCGAGGGCCGGAGCAGGGGCAGGGTGATGCTCCAGAATGTGCGCCACGGACCGGCTCCGTCGAGATCCGCGGCCTCGTACACGGTGCGGTCGATGCTCTTGATGCCCGCGGTGAGGATCAGGACCGCTGCGCCGATCGACGCCCATGCCTGGACGACGGCGACGGACGGGAGCGCGATCGAGGGATCGGAGAGGAAACCCACCGAGTTGACCCCGAGCGCGTTGAGCAGTGCGTTGATGAGGCCCGCCGGCTGGTACATCATCTTCCACACGTTGCCGATGGCGACGACCGTGGCCACCACCGGCAAGAAGTAGAGGAACCTCCAGAACCCCTGGAAGCGCAGCCGCTCGATGAGCTGGGCGACCACGAGCGATCCGCCGACGGCCAGCACGACCGCGATGAGGGCGAAGGCGAACGTGTTGACCAGGATCGGAGCCACGAACGTGCTGTCGAATCGCAGGATCTGCGCATAGTTCTCCAGCCCGATGAAACGGATCCCGGACAGGTCGTACCCGCCCCACTCGGACAGCGACAGGTAGATGGCGAAGAACGTCGGGAGGATGAGGAAGACGGTGAAGAACAGCAGCGCGGGCGACAGGAAGAGATACCCCGCCCCCGCTTCGTGACGGAACCGTCGAGCACGGGAGGCCGTCGTCCGCGGGGGGCGCGGCAGCAGGTCATCCGCCTTCTCCCGCGCGACGGTCATCAGGGTGTTGGCCATCGGGGTCTCCTGTCGGGTCGGCCGAGGGCGGGCGCGCAGGCCCGCCCTCGGTCGGTCACTTCTTCTGGCTGTCGATCTCCGCGACCAGTCCCTCGAACGTCTTCGGCACCGGGGCGCCGTTGACGAGGATTTCGGTCAGCGCGTTGTTGGTCGCGGTCTTGGCCTCATACGCGTTGGCGGCGTTCGACTCGGCCATGGCGTACGCCGAGGCGGCGTAGATCGGCTCGAGGTTCGGATCCTCGGCGAGGTACTTCGGCGAGAGGGCATCCGCGTCCGCCGTGCGGGGCGGGATCAGACCCTGCGATGCGAGGAACTCGCCGAGCGCGGTGGTGCCGTCGTCGGTCTTGTGGCTGTTGAGCCACTCGAGGAACTGCCACGCCTCCTTCTGGTGCTTGCTTCCCGAGTTCACTCCGGTGAAGAAGGCGTACGCGAGCGACCCGACGTCACCGGCCTTGGGCCCGGGAACGGGCGCCGTGCCGACCTTGGAGTACGCGTCCCCCAGCTCCTGCTTGAGGCTTCCGACCCACCACCCCGCCTGGATCGCCATGGCGACCCCACCACTGCCGAACGATTTGGTGGGCATGATCGAGGTGTCGGTGGCACCGGACGCGGCGAGGTCGGACTCCAACTGCATCACCTTCTGCGCCTTGTCGTCCATCGCCGAACCGCCGTCCGGCGCGAGGAAGCTGCCGCCCGCGGCGTCGAGGAGCGAGAGGAAGGGATGGACCGTGTGGTTGTCGCCGTCCTGGATCAGCGAGAGCCCCTGGACGAGGTAGTTCCCGCTCCCGTCCTTCTTCGTCGTCGCGTTGGCGGCCTTGGTCAGCTCGTCCCAGTCCTTGGGAGCGGAGCTGAAGCCCGCCTGGGCGAGGAGATCCTTGTTGTAGAAGAGCACATAGGTGTTGAGCTCGGTGGGATACCCGAGGATCTCTCCGCTGCCGCTGGTGACGGCGGCGACAGCGGAGGCGCTGTAGTTGTCGGAGATGTCGGAGGCGACATCGGCGGGGGGCGCGGCCAGGACACCGTTCTGCAGCAGCTGGCCGCCCCACAGGGCGTACGAGCTGACGATGTCCGCACCGCGCCCGCCGCTCTGGCGTACGTTCAACGCGGTGAGGAGGTCGTTGAAGTCGACGCTCTGCATCTCGACCTGGATGGTGGGGTTCTCCTGGTTCCATTGAGCGATCAAGTCACCGAACCCGGACTTGAACGGCTCACTGCCGTAGTGGCTCAGGAAAGTCAGTTTGACGACCCCGTCGTCGCCCGAACCGGCGCCGGTGCACCCGGCCAGGGCGAGCGCGGTGACGCTCAGCGATGCGGCGGCGAGCGCCCATCGTCCGAAGCGGCGGGTTCCTTGTGTGCGCATGGTTTCCTCTCGAATCGAGCCGTGATCAGACGGCGGTAGGCGCGTGCAGGATGGTGAAGGTGCGAGTGACCGAGAACCCCGTCTTGAGGTACAGGTGACCTGCCGGAGAGGTCTCCTCCGTCCAGAGGAACCACGCCGAGTGCGCGCCGAGAGCGCGCATCCTCTCGAGGGTCAGATGCAGCAGGATCTCGCCGAGCCCCGTGCCCCGACTCTCGGGCAGCACCCCGAACGGACCGAAGCGTTCGAGGACGTTCTCGTACGTGCCGTGCATCGCCCAGCCGAGCATGGTGCCCGAGGGGTCCCGGCACACGACGATGCGCTCGAGTGACTGGCCACCCAGCACACCTTCGCGGATCCCCCGGGCCCAGTCCGCATTGAAGCGCCGTCCGGCGATACCGATGAGATCCACGAGATCGTCGCCGTCGGGCGATCCGAACGACCAGCCCTCCGCGCGGAGCGCCTCCACGCGATCCCGGACCCGCTCCGGAAGGGCGTAGTCGGTGAGCGTCCGGTCCATCGCGGCGGCCTTGTACTGCGTCTCGAAACCCAGCGAGCGGAGAAGCCGCGAGGCCTCGGGATAACGCTCTTCATCCAGCCCGGGGAGGATGTAGTTGGGGGTGTAGGACGAGAAGTACGCCGCCCGGGCCCCCGAGTCGCGGAGCCACGTGAGGGCGGCGACGATGAGCCGCCGGCCGAGCCCCGCCGACCGCGCGCCGGGGACGACGAAGAAGAAGGGGATCCACCCCGCATCTCGTTCGAGGTCGTCGCCGTCGGCGGCGATCAGCCTGCGGACCGCATACGCGGCACCGACGATGCGCCCCGCCGCCTCCGCGACGAACAGTCCCTCCGGGTCGAAGTTCCGGTCGAGCAGCACCTGGTCGCGGAGGCGCATGTACGTCATCGGATCACCGGGGGCCGCTGCCGTCCACGCTTCCGCCAGTTCGGGCCCGTCTCCGGCCCGGAAGCTCCGGATGGTGGTGTCCATGCTCGTCTCCTGACTCGTCGCATCGGTGCGATTTCGGGTGGTGAGACTGAAGTTACCTTCACACTCAAGTGTGTGTCAAGCACTTTCATCCAACTTAGCGCGACCGGCAATCATTTCCACATCTATCGGGGATAGAGCAGGACGTCGTCCCCGTACAGCGCATCCACACGCGTGCTCGACACGCTCAGCGAGTCGAAGTCACCCTCCTCGTCGAGGGCTCGACGGAGCGTCGAGGAGCCCCACAGACGATCCAGCGCGTATCCGCGGTCACCGGGGTCCAGCCGCTCCCCCGCCGCGAGGCTGTGAACCGCGTCAGGAGCATCCGCGCGAGCCAGCCTGAGGATCTCGACCGCGGTCCGAACGGGCTCGTACGCGACCCGATCCACGATGTGCAGCTGGATGCCTCGGCACAGCTCCCCGGCGAACTTGTGGAAGGTCGGCTCGAACTCCACCTCGCGCACCACCACACCGGGAAGGCCGAGTGCGCGCACGGTCTGCGCGAAACCGTCCGACAAGAACGGTGCCCCGACGATCTCGAACGGACGGGTGGTGCCCCGCCCTTCGCTCAGCGTCGTCCCTTCGAGCAGCCCCGTCCCGCAGAACGCGTAGGCGGTGTCCAGGGTGGGCATGTTCGGCGACGGCGGCACCCAGATGGTCCCGGTCGCGGCGAACCCTCGGGACGCGTCCCATCCCTGCATCTGCACGACCGTGAGGTCCACCGCCAGTCCCGCACGTGCGAGGTCGCGCGAGACGAACAGCCTCGCGAGCTCACCGGCGGACAGGCCATGTCGTTGTCGGATATCGGTGCGACCGACGAAGCTGGCGTACTCGGCCGACGCGATGCCGGGGCCGGCCGCGAGCGCGCCCCCGAGGGGATTGGGGCGATCCAGCACCGTGAAGCGGATGCCGATGCGCGCCGCGCTGTGCATCAGATCGAACAGCGTCCAGACGTAGGTGTAGAACCGCACACCGATGTCCTGCATGTCGAAGACGAGCTCGTCGACGCCCGACGCCGCGAGCATGAGGTCGAGATCCTGGGACGAGGCGAGGTAGGTGTCGTAGATCGGCAGTCCGGTGCGTCCGTCCACCGCCGCGGAGGACGCGGCGCCGGCCTGCGCAGCACCGCCCAGTCCGTGCTCGGGAGCGAACAACGCTGTGATCGGCACCCCGGCGCCGCGCAGGGCATCGATCGATCTCCCGAGGTCGGGCGCAGTGCCGGTGAAGTTGGTGAGCAGCCCCACCCGCGATCCCCGGATGAGCGACCGGTCCGCGATGACGCGCTGGACGCCGGTGAGGACCTGCTGATCGGTCTGGGCCATGGAGTCACTCCTCGTGGAACGGGTCGCCGGAGCGACGGACGGAGATGCGGCACGACACGGCTGCGGGCGGGCGCCCGCTGCGCACCGCCGGGGTCAGATGCCGTCGCGGAGATCGCGGACGACGTCGTACGTGCTCTTGAGCGCCTTGACCGTCCGGTCGTATCGGCCGCGCGCCACGCCCACGAACAGGTAGTCGACGAGGGTGAGCTGAGCGATCCTGCTGGCCATCGCCCCCGAACGGAACGTGGTCTCCCGCACCGCGGTGCGCAGCACGGCATCGGCAAGCGAACCTATGGACGAGTCGGGCAGGTTCGTGATCGCAAGAGTGAACGCGCCCGTGGCGCGGGCGGCTTCGAGGAAGGCGACGACCTCGCGGGTCTCCCCGCTGTGGGAGAACGCGATCACGACGTCCTTGGGTTCGGTCAGCGTCGCCGACATCACCGCCTCGTGCGGGTCGTGGAAGGTCAGGGCGGTGAATCCGATGCGCAGCAGCTTCTTGGTGAGGTCCTGCGCCCCGGCATTGCTCGCGCCCATCCCGAACGAGACCACGCGCCGCGAGCGGATGATCCGCTGGATCGCCTTTCCGAGCACCTGCATGTCCAGATTGTCCGCAGTCTCCCGGATGCCGACGATCTCGCTGTTGGCGATCTTGGACACCATCTCCTCGAGGGTGTCGCCGGCGCTGATGTCACCGCCGTGCGCGCTCATGACGTTGCCGGCGAACTCCGCCGACTCACGCGCGAGCTCCGTGGCCAGCTGCAGCTTCAGAGCGGGATAGCCCGCGAACCCTGCGGCGTGGCAGAACCTCACGATGGATGCTTCGGAGGTCTGACACAGACGCGCCAGTTCGGAGATCGTGCTCTCCACCACCACCGACGGGCGCTCCAGAACGACATCCGCAATGCGCCGCATCGTCGGCGGCAGACCCGCCGCGCGCGCCTGCAGGGTGCTCTGGATGCTCACAGACAGAACACTAGCCCTCGCCGTCATCCCGATCTCCGATCCGTCGGCTCCACTCCATCAGCAGCTCGCCATGATGTCAACCATTTACATCCACGCCAACCTTTATGTAAATTGATTCATGACGATGAAGACGCGAAAGAGAGGCGATGGCGTGGAGACCGACCGCACGAGCTGTGTCGCCGTGGACCTCGGGAAGACGAAGGTGCGGCTACGCGGCTATCGCACGGAGACGCCCCTCTCGATGACGGGTGCCGGCGCTCCCGGCTTGGCGCATGGCGAGGGAGCCGACGCGGCCGTGCGCAGCATCACCGCTCTCATTGCCGGCTGGTCCGCCGGGATCAGAGCTTCCATCGATACCTGGGCGGTCGGCGCGGCGGGCGCGGATGTCGCCCCGTCCGCGGCTCGTCGCGCCGCCGAGATGCTCCGGGCCGTCGTCGATCGACCGGTGGCGATCACGTCGGATATGGTCACTGCGCACGCCGGTGCCCTCGGTGGGCAGGCCGGGACGCTGCTGATCGCCGGCACCGGTGCCGTGGCCCTACGGATCGACGTCGACGGGAGCGCGGCACGCTCCGACGGATGGGGGCCCGTCCTCGGCGACGAGGGAAGCGGCCGATGGCTCGGCGAGGCGGGACTCAGGGCAGCCCTGCGAGCATCGGATGGACGCGGACCGCGGACGGCTCTCACCGACGATGCGCTCCTCCTCTGCGATGGCCATCTGTCGTCCTTGCCGGGAATGGTCTCCGGCATCGACAGCGCGGCCCGGATGGCCGCTTTCGCTCCGCGTGTGCTGGACCGCGCTCGAGACGGCGATCCGATCGCCCACGAGATCGTGCGCGAGGCGGTGGCACGGCTCGCGACCGCTGCAGCATCCGTGCGCCCCGGGGACGGGCGCATCGTGCTGACCGGCGGGCTGGGTGATGACCTTCTCTTCCGCGAGGAGCTGACCACGGCCCTGGCCGCGGAAGGCCTGACACTGCACCACCCGCTCGGAGATGCGCTCGATGGCGCAGCGGCGCTCGCTGCCGCATCCGACCTCCCTCACGAAAGGCTCGTCATCCGTGTCTGAACCCCTTCCCGGCCCTTCGACGACGGCGTCGGACCTGCTCACCGAACTGTCGACCCTCACCACAGAACAGGTCTCCGACGACCTGCGCGACCTCGACACCCTCTCGACCTCGCAGCTCGTTCAGACCATGAACCGTTGGGACCACGACGTGCCGCGCGCCGTGGAGCGCGTCCTTCCCGAGATCGCCGCGGCGATAGACGGGGTCACGCAGCGACTCGCCGACGGGGGCCGGCTCGTCTATCTCGGTGCGGGGACGCCGGGGCGCCTGGGCATCCTCGACGCGAGCGAGTGTCCGCCGACCTTCAACACCGATCCGGGCATGGTGGTCGGGCTGATCGCGGGAGGTGACGGCGCGATCCGCACGGCGGTCGAGAACGCCGAGGACGACCCCGTCGCCGCCGTCAACGACCTCGAATCCCTCTCCCTCACGGCGCGCGATGTCGTGGTCGGCATCTCCGCATCGGGACGGACGCCGTACGTCGTCGGCGGGCTGCGCCACGCACAGGCGCTGGGCGCACTGACCGTCGCGGTCGCCTGCAACAGTCCCTCGGCGATCGGGGACGCCGCCGACCACGCCATCGAGGTCGTCGTCGGCCCCGAGATCGTCGCGGGGTCGACGCGGCTCCGGGCTGCGACGGCGCAGAAGCTCGTGCTGAACATGATCTCGACGATCACGATGGTGAAGCTCGGCAAGACGTTCGGCAACGTCATGGTCGACCTCAGGGCGACCAACGAGAAGCTCCGCGCACGCAGCCGGAGGGCCGTGATGCTCATCACCGGAGCAGACGAGACACAGGCGCAGCACACCCTGCAGCTCGCCGCGGGCTCGGTGAAAGTCGCCGTCGTGATGCTCCTCACCGGGCTCGAGGCGTCCGACGCGCACCACGCTGTGGAGCGCGAGCCCAGCCTCCGCCGCGCGCTCGCCTCGGTCTCCTCCGACCGCCGGCGATGAGCAGGGAATCGTGCCGGACACGCCGTCGATGAGCAAGCACGCATCGCTGCGCTCGGCTCTGGGCGAGCCCTCACGACTCAGCGTGCGCGCGATCGACCGAGCGGCCTACGCCCCCGACGCCTCGCACTTCCTGCTCACCCCTCGCGCCGTCGTGACCGCGGCAGATGCGGGCGAGGTCAGCGCGATCCTTCGAGCGGCATCCGCCTCGGGAGTCACGGTCACGTTCCGGTCGGGGGGCACGAGCCTGTCGGGCCAAGCGAGCACGGAGGGCGTGCTCATAGACACACGCACAGCTTTCCGCCGCATCGACATCCTCGACGACGGAGCACGCGTGCGCTCCCAGCCCGGAGCGACGGTGCGTCACGTGAACGCCCGGCTCGCACGGCATGGCCGGAGAATCGGCCCGGACCCCGCGAGCGAGGTCGCCTGCACGATCGGCGGTGTGGTGGCGAACAACTCCAGCGGGATGGCGTGCGGGACGGTCGAGAACACGTACCGCACGCTCGAGTCGATGATCTTCGTCCTGCCGGGCGGCGCCACCGTCGACACCGCCGCGGCGGACGCGGATGCCATCCTCCGCCGCGAGGAACCCGAGCTGTTCGAGGGCATCCTCCGCCTCCAGCGGAGGGTGCGAGAGGATCCGACGTCGGTGTCGATCATCCGGCGGCAGTTCGCCATGAAGAACACGATGGGCTACGGGGTCAACGCGTTCCTCGACTTCGACTCGCCCGTCGACGTGCTCGCGCACCTGATCATCGGCAGCGAGGGGACCCTCGCCTTCGTGGCCGAGGCCACCTTCCGCACCGTCCCGATCGCGCCCCACGTAACGACGGCGCTCGCGGTCTTCGGCACGCTCGACGAGGCCACGCGCGCCATCCCCGCGCTCGTGGCGACACGGGCGGCGACCCTCGAGCTCCTCGACGCGACGAGCATCCGCGTCGGTCAGTCGATCGCCGACGCCCCGCCGCAGATCCAGGGCTTCGAGGCCACCTCCCAGGCGGCTCTGCTGATCGAGTACCACGCGCACGACGACGAGGACCTGTCACGCCTGGCCCGGGAGGGTGCGGCGGCGCTCGGGCAGAGCGCGCTGCAGACGCCCGCCGAGTTCTCGAGCGATCCCGGCGCGCGGGCGCGCGCCTGGAAGCTCCGGAAGGGCCTGTACGCGTCCGTCGCGGGGGCGCGGCCCTCCGGCACGACGGCGCTGCTGGAGGACATCGTCGTGCCCGTGCCGTCGCTGGCCGCGACGTGCGAGGGGCTGCACGACCTGTTCGCACGCTACGGCTACCGCGACAGCGTCATCTTCGGGCATGCGAAGGACGGCAACATCCACTTCATGCTGACCGATCGCTTCGAGAGCGAACCGGCGATGGCACGCTTCGAGGGCTTCACCGCCGACATGGTCGACCTCGTCCTCGACGCCGGAGGCAACCTCAAGGCCGAGCACGGCACCGGGCGGGTCATGGCCCCCTACGTCCGGCGTCAGTACGGCGACGAGCTCTACGACGTGATGAGAGAGCTCAAGCGCCTGTGCGACCCCGCCGGCATCCTCAATCCCGGCGTGATCATCGCCGACGATCCGACGGCGCACCTGCGCGACATCAAGCGGACGGACCCCATCGAGCCCGAGGCGGACCGCTGCGTCGAGTGCGGGTACTGCGAGCCGGTGTGCCCCTCGAAGAACCTCACCCTCACCCCGCGGCAGCGGATCGTCGTGCGGCGCCGGATCGCCCGGGCCCGTGCGGAGGGCGACACGCCCCTCGCAGATGAGCTGGAGCGCGACTACGACTACGCGGGGATCGACACCTGTGCCGTCGACGGGATGTGCGCGACCGCGTGCCCGGTCCTCATCAACACCGGTCAGCTCGTCAAACGTCTGCGGCGCGAGGAGGCCAACCCGGTGCTCGCCGCGGGATGGACGGCCGCCGCGCACGGATGGGGAGCGGTGAGCCGGGTCGGTGCCGCGGCGCTGACGACCGCGGACCACCTGCCGGCTGGCCTCGTCACGGGGGCCACGAGAGCGGCCCGCGCGCTCCTCGGTGCGGACACCGTGCCGCGATACGACCCGGGGCTTCCCGGCGGCGGAGCGGCGCGCGGCCGACTCCGGGGCCGGGCGGGCGGAGGAGACGACGCCCCCGCGGCCATCTACCTCCCGGCGTGCGTCAACAGCATGTTCGGCGCCGACGGGGGCGGGGTGGGGGCGACCGAGGCGTTCCGGCTCCTCCTCGAACGCGCGGGCGTCCGCGTGGTCGTGCCGGACGGCATCGAAGGCCTCTGCTGCAGCACCCCGTGGACGTCGAAGGGCTTCGCCGGCGGGCGCGCCGTCATGGCCGCGCGCGTGGAGCGCACCCTGCGGTCGGAGGATGCCGCGCTGCCGATCATCAGCGACGCCTCGAGCTGCACCGAGGGCTTCGCGCATCTCCTCGCCGATCTGGGCGGGCGGGCGACCGAGGACGCGGTCGCGTTCGTCGCCCGCGTCGTGCTGCCCCGCCTGGGCGACGTGTCTCCCGTGGCCCGGAGGCTTGTGCTGCATCCCACGTGCTCGTCGGTGCAGATGGGCCTCGATCCGGCGCTCCGCGCGATCGGCGAGGCCGTCGCGAGCGAGGTGATCGTGCCGGACGCCTGGGGATGTTGCGGCTTCGCCGGCGACCGGGGCATGCTGCATCCGGAGCTCACCGCCTCCGCGACCGCCGCCGAGGCGGCGGAGGTGCACACCCTCGGCGGCGACGCCCACGCCTCGTGCAACCGGACGTGCGAGATCGGCATGACCCGTGCGACCGGGAAGACGTATCGGCACGTGCTCGAGCTTCTCGAGGAGGCGACCCGCTCCTGATCCCCCGGACTCCGACGTCGCGAAGTGCGGCTCAGGCGATCGCCCACCCCTCCCGATGGGCGGCGATCGAGAAGAGGGGGTTCTGCCACTCGCTGCGCCCGTCGACGGCGAGCTGTGCGAGCGCTTCGCCCCACACCGGGGAGAACTTGAAGCCGTTGCCGCTCATCCCGGTCGCGATCGCGATAGCGCCGTCGGCGATCGTGTCGACGATCGGCAGCCGCGCCGCCGTCATCGAGTCGGGATGCACCGACCAGCGCACCGGGTCGGGCACGAGATCGGGGATGATCCGCTGCGCCTGCTCGCCGATCCAGCGCAGCTGCTCCGGGGTGAGCTCGGTGAACCGGTCGGCGTAGTCGCCGACCTCCGGCAGGATCACGTGCGGACAGATCTTGATGCTGAAGCCGTCGAGAGTGGGCACCCCGAAGGCGTGCACGTCGCCGAGGTCCCGCATGAACCCGGGGAATCGGTCGGGAGTGAACCACTCGATGTGACGCGGGACGAGCCAGGTCAGCCCGAACGAGGCGACCGTCACGAGGTCGGCGAGCTCGGGCACGAGCCGCGTCGTCCACGAGCCGGTCGTGACGATCACCCGGTCGGCGACGACCTCACCCCGCGGCGTGACGATCCGCACGCCATCACCGGTCGGATCGATCCGCTGCACCCCGACGCCGCTCCACACCTGCGCCCCGAGACGCTCCGCGGCCTCGATCCCCGAGAGGACGGATGCCTCCGGACGCGATCCGCCGCCGAGCGGGTCGAGGATGCCGAGATCGTCGTCCTCGACGGCGAACTGCGGGTAGCGGGCACGAAGCGCCGCAGCGTCCAGCACCTCGGACTGCAGGTCGAACTCGTCGATCGCCTGCAGCGTCTTGGCGATGTCGGGGTGGCCCGACGGGGCGAGGCTCAAGGCTCCGGCCTCGAGAAGCAGTCGTCGCCCGCTCTCGGCCTCGAGCTGGTGCCACAGCTCCCGCGAGCGCAGCAGGGCGGGGGTGAAGAAGTGCCCCTCCTTCGCCGCGACCCGGAACAGGCGCGACTCCCCCGTGTACGACCCCGCCGCGTGGAGCGGCCCGTACTGCTCGATCCCGAGCACCGTCCGGCCGGTGCCCTGGAGCGCGAGCGCGGTGCGCCAGAGCGCCATGGCCCCGATGCTCCCGAGCCCCACGACGACGACATCCACTCTGGTCTGCGACATTCCCTGTCCTTCTCTTCTCGTGTCCGTCCGTTCCCGGTCGCTCAGGCGAGCGCCGGGGTCTCCCACAGGTCGAGGCTCACGCCGATGCCCTGCGCCACCGCGCGGCGGTAGAGCACGGTTCCCCAGGCGACGTCCTCGACGGGCATCCCGCCGACGGAGAGGATCGCGATCTCCTCGTCGTCGCGGCGTCCGGGGGCCGCGCCCGCGGCGATCGCACCGAGGTCCTCGAGGTCCTCGGCATCCATGCGCCCCGCGGCGATCAGGTCCATGAACTTGCAGCCGATCACGGGGACGTGGTGGTGCGCGGGCGAGGGGAGCTCCTCCGCCCATGCCTCGTAGAGGCCGATGTTGTCGGCGATCTTCCGGACGTCCGGCCCCTCCATCGCCTCGTCGATGTCGGCCCCCGCCGGCATGCTGAGGAACGCCCCGGGCTTCACCCACTCCCGCTTCACGAGCGGGTACGTGGACGGATCGCCGGTCTCGCCGGACGTGCAGAAGGTCACGATGTCGCTGCCGCGCACGACATCCTCGATGCTGTCGACGTCGACGATCTCGAGCTGCGGGTACTCGGCGAGGGCCCACGCCCGGAACGCGTCGAGGCTCGCCGCCGAGCGCCCCTTGACCTTGACGGTGCGGATGCCCGGGCGCACCGCCAGGAACGCCGCGAGCGAGGTCCGGGCCATGACGCCCGGGCCGAGGATGCCCACGACCGTCGCATCCTCGCGGGCGAGGTGTCGCGCACCGACACCGGGGATCGCTCCGGTGCGGTACGCCGACAGGAGGTTCGCCGACATGAAGGCCAGCGGTGCACCGGTGTCGGTGTCGTTGAGCGTGAACATGAGGATCGAGCGGGGAAGGCCCTTCTCGCGGTTGGCGATGTTCGAGCCGTACCACTTGCATCCGGTCGTGCCGAACGATCCGCCGAGGTAGGCGGGCATCGCCATGAAGCGCCTGTCGGCGGTCGGCTTCGGCATGGTCGGGAACGGCGACTCCTCCGGGAAGACGACCATCGCTCCGTGCGAGTCGTTGTTCGATCCCGCCATCCGGTAATCACCCGCGTGCAGCAGGGTCAGCATCTCCTCCATCGTGTCGACGCAGGCGGGCATGTCGGTGACCCCGGCCCGGATCATGTCGGGCTCGGACAGGTAGAGGAAGTCGATCTGCGGGGTGGTGCTCATGGGGTGTCTCCGGTGTGGGTCGTGGGTCGTGGGGGGCGGGATGACGGTCGGTCAGGTCGAGGTCGCCGGCGTCTCACGGGCGATGCGCACGGCTTCGCGGGCCTGAAGCCGTAGGCGGAGGCGGTGCGTCGCCGCGCCTATCGCGATCGCGGCGACCAGCGCCACACCGCTTGCGACGTTCTGCCAGAAGCTGGTCACGCCGAGCTGCACGAGACTGTTGTTGAGGATGCCGAGGAAGAGGACTCCCACGAGCACGCCGAACATGCTGCCCTCGCCGCCGGTCAGCGCGACGCCCCCGAGGAGGATCGCCGTCAGCACGGTGAGCTCGAACCCGAGGCCCAGCTGACCGGCGGGGGCGGAGTTGAGCCGCGCCACCGTGACGGCACCGGCGAGCCCCGCCGCGGCGCCCGAGACGAGATAGAGGATGAACGGCATCCGCTTCACGTCGACGCCCGACAGGTGCGCCGCACGGGGATTCACCCCGATCGCGTAGACGTGGCGCCCGGCAGGCGTGAAGACGAGGAACAACGCCCCGAGGATGAGTCCGGCCCCGGCGATCCAGACCGCGATCGGCACGGCGAGGAGCGTACCGACGCCGAGGAGACCGAACGCGGACCCGAAGTTGTTGGCACCCAGCGGACTGACCAGCTGAGCCACACCCCGCACGGCGGTGAGGGTGCCCAGCGTCGTGATGAACGCCGACAGGCCGAACAGCGGACTCGCGACCGCGTTGACGAGTCCGACGACGAGACCGACCCCGACCGCGGCGAGCACGGCCACCGCCGGCGACCCGTGCCCTCCGGCCATGATCGACCCGGCGACCACGCCGCCCAGAGCGAGCGTGGACCCGACGGAGAGGTCGATGTATCCGGCGATGATGAGCATCGCGCCGGGCACGGCGACGATGGCGACGATGGCTCCGTCGAGAAGGATGCCCCGGACGTTGACCCAGTTCAGAAGGGTGCCCCCCGTCGCGAGGGCGACGGCCACGATCATGACGATGAGGAGGACGAAGAGCGGATTGGAGATGAGGGCGTTCGTCACGCGATGACGCAGAGTGGTGTCCATTGCGGTCTTCCTGTGTGGACGCGGTCAGGCCGCGGAGTTCTGGGAGTGGATGAGGGCGAGGAGCTCCTCCTCGCTGCTGGCGCGGACGTCGATCTCGTCGACCCGGCGCCCCTTGTGCATGACGACGCAGCGGTGTGCCAGCGCGACGACCTCTTCGGGCTCGTTCGTCGCGAAGACGATCGCGGCACCCCCGTCGGCCGCGAAAGCGCGGATCACGTCGTAGATCTCCGCCCGTGCTCCCACGTCGACGCCTTGCGTGGGGTCGTCGAGGAGCAGGACGCGCACGTCGCTGGTCGAGTTGACCCAGCGACCGAACATCAGCTTCTGCTGGTTGCCGCCGGAGAAGCGCGCCGCCGCCAGACCCGGCGTGGCGGGACGCAACGACACCTGCGCCGCGGCACGAGCGAAGACCTCGGACTCTCGGCCCCGCCGGCGTACGCCGCCGCGCGCCAGCACCTGCATGGCCCGGACGACGAGGTTGTCCAGCGCCGGCAGAGTGCCGAACAGCCCCTGCGTGGCCCGGTCTCCGGGCACGAGCGCGATGCGCGATGCGAGCGCGGACGCCGGCGACGAGATCGTCACCGGCCGTCCGTCGACGAGCACGGTCCCGGAGTCGTGCCGGCGGGCTCCGAAGAGCATCTCCAGCAGACGCGTGCGGCTGGATCCCACGAGCCCGTACAGGGCGATGATCTCCCCCGGGCGCACCTCGAGATCGATCGGCCCGAGCCCGGGACCGCGGAAGTCCTGGAGGCACAGGACCGGCGCGGCGCCCTCGTCGATCGGCGCGGGGGCGGGATGATCCCCCGCGTGACCGTCGCTGATCGCCGCGACCAGATCGGCTTTCGTGAAGGTGCGCTCGGCGGCGGTCCACACCACCCTGCCCCCGCGCAGCACGGTCACCCGATCGGCCAGGCGCATGACCTCCTCCAGCAGATGCGTCACGTACAGGATCGCGATCCCCTGGCCCGCCAGCGACTCGACGAGCGCGGCGAGATTCGTCGCCTCGACCGGAGACAGGGCGGCGCTGGGTTCGTCGAGGACGAGGAGCCGGGCGTCGCGTTGCAGCGCCTTCGCGATCTCCACCAGTTGCCGCTGTCCGATGGAGAGCTCTCCGACGAGATCGTGCGGCCCGCAGACCGCCCCGACCCGTTCGAGGGATCGACGGGCGATGCGGTTCTGCTCCGACCTGTCGAGCACGACCCCGCCGCGAGTGAGCTCCTGCCCGAGGAACAGGTTGTCCGCGACCGTCAGCGACTCCACGAGCGAGAGGTGCTGATAGATGACGGCGATCCCGTGGGCGATCGAGGTGCGCGGCGTCAGAGCGTCGACACGCACCCCGTCGATGTCGATCTCGCCCGCCGATGGCGTCGTGCCGCCGCCGAGGCAGCCGATGAGGGTCGACTTGCCGGCACCGTTGTGCCCCAGGAGAGCGTGGATGCTGCCGGACGCGACCTCGAGGTCGACGCCGTCCAGCGCGAGGGTCGCGCCGTAGCGCTTCGTGAGCCCGGTGACGGTGACGGTCATCGCTCGTGCCCCGCTCAGCCGCCGAAGGCGGCGATGAGGGCGTCCAGGCCCGGGTAGTCGCGCGTGACGAGGTCGACGTCCACGTTGAAGACGCCGTCCTTCAGCGTGCCCGCGGCGATGTCGAGGGGGACGTCGATGACCGCGTTGCCGATCTCCACGGGGTCGATCGTGGTGAGCGCGCGGACGAACTCATCGCGCTTCATCGCCTGGAGCAGAGACAGGTTGCCGTCGAGGCCGCCCACGTAGGTCGAGGCGTCGTCCGCCGCGCGTCCGGAGGCGATCAGCGACTGGTAGGCGCCCTGGGCCGCATCCCCGGACGCGGCGAGCACGATGTTGACGTCGGCGTTCTGCGACAGGACGGAGTTGGTGACCGACATGCCCTGTTCCGGGGTGATCGCCTGCTGCTTCGCGACGACCTGGATGCCGGGCGAGCTGGCGGCCAGACCGTCGGCGATCCCCTGAGAACGTTCGCGACCCAGTTGGATGGTGTCGTCGATCAGCAGCAGCGCCTTCCCCGTGCCGTCGAGGTGAGCGTTCGCCCATTCGCCCGCGTTCTTGCCGAGCTCGTACCCCGAGTCGTAGAAGCTGAACTGGAGCGACCCGTCCTGGTTCTCCAGGTCGCCGCCGTAGGTCACCCAGGTCGACCCCTGGCTGCGGAAGCCCGCAGCGATGTTCTCGATCGCGGCCGGGTCCATCGGGAAGCTCACGACGGCGCCGGGCTTCTTGGTCAGCCAGGTGTTCAGCGTGCTCACCTGCGTGGAGAGGTCCATGTTGTCGTTGGTCAGCTCGAGGGTGACGCCTCGCTCCGCCGCGCGCGCCTTCGCCGCCGACGCGACCACCTGGTAGACGGGAAGTGCGGTGTAGGGGTAGTCGAACAGCACGGTCGAGATGTCACCGGAGGCGGCTGAGGCGTCGGCAGGTGCGGCATCGTTCGTCGTGCCGCACGCGGTGAGCACGAGGGCTGCCGTGGTGAGGGCGGCGACGGCGAGAGCGCCGCGGCGGGTGGAAGTGCGCATGCGCAGTCCTTTCCAGGGTCGGGTGTGACGGTGTCCGGCGGGCACGCCGAACACCGGTGGTGCCGTTGGAGCAGGTGGAGCAGGCGGAACGGTGCAGAAGAGTCGGATGCCGCCGCTCAGGCGGCCGCGAACACGCGCGACCCGGCGAACCACGTGGCGAGGGTGCGCGTCGTCGCGAGATCGGCCGGGTCGACCGTGAACGGGTCGCGGTCGATGACGGCGAAGTCGGCGGATTTGCCGACCTCGATCGTGCCGATGCGATCGGAGAGTCCGAGCGCGGCGGCGCCGCCGCGCGTGTAGGCGTGCAGAGCCTCTCGCACCGCGATCGCCTGATCGATCGCCACGGTGCCGGGCAGCACTCCGTACGGGTCGGCGCGCGTCACGAGGCTGCTGATGGCCGCCCAGGGATTCGGGTCGGGCGAGACCGGCCAGTCCGAGCCGCACGCCACGGTGGTCCCCGCGTCGAGCAGGTCGCGATTGGGATGGATGCGCGCCATGACATCCGGCTCGAGGACCGATTCGAGCGCGTCCATGATGACGCTCGGCGACCAGAGCGCGGGCGAGATCTCCGCGACGACGCCGAGGCGCGCGAGGCGCGGCACATCATCGGGGGCGATGAACTGGCCGTGCGCGATGTGGAAGATGACGTCGACGCCCTCGGATCGGACCGTCTCGACGGCATCGAGCACGTACCGGACCGATGCATCGCCCGTGCAGTGGACCTTGACCCCGATGCCCCGACCGCCGGCGTTGCGCAGCCAGCCCAGCAGCTCCTCCGGCGGCATGGTCGTCGTTCCGTGGAAGCAGGCACCGTGCGGGCCGCCGTCGCGGTAGGGCTCGAGGAAGGCCGCGGTGTAGGCGGGGGGCACGCCGTCGAGGAAGATCTTCGCGAAGTCGGGCAGGTGATGCGGGGTGCGGAACTGCTCGCGCATCGCGAACAGGTCGTCGCCCAGCACCGACGTGCCGAAGATGAAGTCGTTGACGAGCATCGCGGACACGGCCCAGGCCGACAGCTCACCCCGCTCATCCAGCAGCGCGAGGCCCGCCATGAGTCCCTCGGAGGCGGACGCGTCCATGAACGCAGTGATGCCCCGCTCGTTCATGATCTCGATCCCGCGGGCCGAACAGCGTGCCCAGAACTCCGCATCCGCGGGCGTCGCCTCGGCACGCACGACCTCCACGAGCGCACCGGCCGCTTCGATCAGCACCCCGGTCAGCGCCCCGGAGGGGTCACGGAGGATCTGGCCGCCCTGCGGATCGGGAGAGTCGCGTGTGATTCCCGCGGCCGTCATCGCCGCCGTGTTGGCCCACCGGTTGTGGAGCGAGTCGTCGGCGAGCAGCACCTTCTTCCCCCCGCTCGCGGCATCGAGCGCCGCGAGTGCCGCCGGGTCGGTGAGGGCCCCGAACAGACCCGAGCCCCACGCTCCGCCGACGATCCACTCGTCATCGGGGTGGCTCCCCGCCCACTGCGCGACGGCGGCGACGATCTCGTCGACCCCCGCCGTGTCCGGGAACGAGCATTCGAACAGCTCGGCGCGCCCCGCGGCCGAGTGATGATTGTGGGCGTCGACGAGCCCGGGGATCACGACCGCCCCGTCGAGGTCCTCGACGAGCGTCGCGGGTCCGATGAGCGCCCCCATCTCGGCGTCCGCGCCCACGGCGACGACGCGACCGTCGCGGACGGCGAAGGCGTCGGCCACGGACGATGCGTCGTCGAGCGTGTGGACACGGGCGTTGCGTACGACCAGGTCGGCGGGGTCGGTCATTCTCGCTCCTCGGGTGCTGCGATGTTTTTTCTATACAGCGGTAGAGCAAAAATGGCACCGCGCTCCGTGCCGCGCAACGCCGCGGAGCACTCGGGGCGGATATTTATCACGGCCGTTACATGAGGAAACACCTCCGGCACACGCGGACGCGTTTCGTGACGGGGGTGTGTCAGCGCGCCGCGGACAGAAGCGAGCCGATCAGTGCGTCGAGTCGCTCCGTCGTGGCGGTCTCCGGCATCAGGACGGCCGACGCCTGCACGCCGTTGGTGGCCGCCAGGAGGTGGTCGACATAGGCGCGACGATCGAGCCCCGGCGCGATCTCCCCGGCATCCTGCATCTCCTCGAGGAGGACCTCGAACTCGGCCTCCCACTGACCCACCAGCTCCAGATAGAGCGCTCGCATCTCGAGGTCATGGGCGGCGTACTCGAGGAAGGGGATCACGATCCGTGACTCCAGCAGCCGTTCCTCGTCGAGCGGAAAGAGCTCGGCGAGGAAGGCCCGGAGGGCGGCTGCCCCCCGGAGACCCCGCGCCCGCTCGTCGGCGTAGCGGCGGCTCGTGACGTCGAACACGTGTCGGAACGCCGCGGCGAGGATTGCCCGCTTGTTGGGGAAGTACCCGGCCAGTGCCCCGTTGGCCATCCCCAGCTCGGAGGCCAGCCCGCGCATCGTGGTGGCCTCCATGCCGTCGCGCGCGATGACGCGCCACGTCGCCTGCACGATCTCGGCGCGGCGGGCGTCATGGTCGACGATCTTGGGCACGACCGATCATCCTCGTCTCGTGTGCGGGTCAGTCGCGGCGGGGACGACGCTCGTCGCGATCGCGATCGCGCACCGGACGCTCCCCACGATCGGGGCGCTTCGCGGAGCGCTGGAAGCGGTCGGGCTTGATCTCGATGAGTCGCCCCGAGATGCGGGTGTTCTCGAGCCGCTTGAGGGTGTCGCGCGACAGGTCGGCGGGCAGCTCGACGAGCGAGAAGTCGGGCCGGATCTGGATCGCCCCGAAGTCCTCGCGGCGGAAGCCGCCCTCGTTGGCGAGCGCGCCGACGATCTGGCGGGGCTCGACCTTGTGCCGGCGCCCCACCTCGATGCGGTAGGTCGCCGTGGGTCCGGATGCCCGGCGCTCGCGCGCAGGCCGGTCGCCCGATCCGCCCGCATCGCGGTCGCGGGTGCGGTCGCGCTCGAACCGGTCGCGCTCGCGGCGTGCGGGCTCGTCGGCCTCGGCATCCAGCAGCAGCGGCGTCTCACCCTGCGCTACGACGGCGAGCGCCGCGGCGACGTCCGCCTCGGGGACGTCGTGGTGGGTGACGTAGTGGTTGATGATGTCGCGGAACCGGTCGATGCGCTCGGTGTCGCCGAGCGCCGCCGTGATCGCGTCGTCGAAGCGCGTGAGGCGCGTCGCGTTGACGTCCTCAGCGGTCGGCAGCGCCATCTCGGTGAGCGGCTGACGGGTGGCGCGCTCGATCGTGGACAGCATCCGCCGCTCGCGCGGAGTGACGAACGAGATCGCGTCGCCGGTCCGGCCGGCGCGACCGGTGCGTCCGATGCGGTGGACGTAGGACTCGGTGTCGATCGGCAGGTCGAAGTTCACGACGTGGCTGATGCGTTCGACGTCGAGCCCGCGGGCGGCGACGTCGGTCGCGACCAGGATGTCGAGCTTGCCGTCCTTGAGCTGGTTGACCGTGCGCTCGCGCTGCGCCTGCGCCACGTCGCCGTTGATCGCGGCGGCCGTGTATCCACGGGCGCGCAGCTTCTCGGCGAGGGTCTCGGTCTCGTTCTTGGTGCGGGTGAAGACGATCATCCCCTCGAAGTTCTCGACCTCGAGGATGCGGGTCAGGGCATCCACCTTCTGCGGGTAGGAGACGACGAGGTAGCGCTGGGTGATGTTCGCCGAAGTCGTCGTCTTGGCCTTGACGTTGATCTCGTCGGGGTCCTTCAGATACGTCCCCGCCAGGCGGCGGATCTGCGCGGGCATGGTCGCGGAGAACAGGGCGACCTGCTTGCCGGCCGGCGTGTCCGCGAGGATCGTCTCGACGTCCTCGGCGAAGCCCATCTTCAGCATCTCGTCGGCCTCGTCGAGCACGAGGAAGCGGAGCTCGGAGAGGTCGAGCGTGCCTTTGTCGAGGTGGTCCATGATGCGGCCGGGCGTGCCGACGACGACGTGCACGCCGCGCCGCAGCGCCGACAGCTGCTGACCGTACCCCTGGCCGCCGTAGACCGGCAGCACGTGCACGCCCTTCAGCCGGGCGGCGTACGACTCGAACGCCTCGCACACCTGCAGGGCGAGCTCGCGCGTCGGCGCGAGCACGAGCGCCTGCGGCGTCTTCTGCGACAGGTCGAGCTGCGACAGGATCGGCAGCGCGAACGCCGCCGTCTTGCCGGTGCCGGTCTGCGCGGTGCCGAGCACGTCGCGGCCGGCCAGCAGCGGCGGGATGGTGGCCGCCTGGATCGCGGACGGCGTCTCGTAGCCCACGTCGCGCACGGCGCGGAGCACGGCGTCGTCGAGGCCGAGGTCGGCGAAGGTGAGGGAGGGGGTCGCCGGGGCTTCCTCGGGCGCGGTCTCGGTCGTCATCCCCCCACGCTAGTCGTCGCGAGCCGTGCGAACGCCTTGTGCGGGGCCTAGTGTGGGCACGAGCCGCGTCGTCGCGGCGAGCGGGCGCCGCGGTGCACCGGGAGTTCACCGAGAGGACCTAGCGTGACGAACATGTCTCTCCCCGATCATCCCGCCCCCGATGCCGTCGCCGCGTCGGGCGAGCGGACGTCCTCCGCAGGGCTCTCGACCGCCCCCGTGCCTCGGCGCCGGGTCTTCGCGTGGGCGCTGTGGGACTGGGCGACCCAGCCGTTCAACTCGGTGCTCCTCACCTTCGTCTGGGTGCCGAGCTTCCTGGTGTCGCCGTTCTTCCTGGACCCGTCGGTCGCGGCGAGCGGCGTCGTCGACGGGAGGGCGATCGACTGCGACACGGCGGCGAACACGGCCACCGAGTACTGCCGCAGCCTCGGCTCCCTCGACGCCAGCCTGGGATGGGGCATCACGATCGCGGGGCTGATGATCGCACTCATCGCGCCCGTCGTCGGCCAACGCGCCGACGCGCTCGGCCGGCGCAAGCTCATGCTGGGCGTGTTCACGGGGCTCCTGGTCGCGTGCCAGCTCGCGATGGCCTTCGTGCAGGGCGTGCCCACCATGTTCTGGTTCGGCGTCGCGATGATCGCGCTCGGCAGCGTCGTGAGCGAGATCGCCGGAGCGAACTACAACGCCCTCCTCGTCTCCGTGTCGACCCCGGCCACCGTCGGACGCGTGTCCGGACTCGGGTGGGGGTTCGGCTACCTCGGCGGGATCATCGCCCTCGCCACGGTCGTGGGACTCATCCTGGCCGGCGTCCTGGACGGCACCCAGCCGCTCACCTTCCAGCTCGTCGCGGCGGGGGCGAGGGTGTGGACGCTCGTCTTCTCCATCCCCATCTTCCTCAGCGTGCCCGAGCCGCCGCCGGGGTCCGACGCGCGCGCGGTGGGCTTCTTCGCCGGGTACGCCGAGGTCGTCCGGTCGATCCGGGGGCTGTGGCGCACCGCCCGCCCGACGCTGTGGTTCCTGCTGGCATCCGCCGTCTACCGCGACGGCCTCGCCGCCGTCTTCACGTTCGGAACGGTCATCGCCGGCCGCGTCTTCGGGTTCGGGTTCACCGACCTCGTCGTGTTCGGCATCGCCCTGAATCTCGTCGCCGGGATCTCCACGATCTTCGCGGGGCGCCTCGACGACCGCTTCGGTCCCAAGACCGTCATCCTCGTCGCGATCGGCGGCATCGTCGCCTGCTGCCTCACGGTGTTCTTCGCCGCGGGCAGCGGCAAGGCCCTGTTCTGGATCGTCGGCATCGTCCTGGCGGTGTTCGTCGGCCCCGCTCAGGCGGCGTCGCGGTCCTTCCTCGCGCGCGTGACGCCGGCGGGCCACGAGGGCGAGGTCTTCGGCCTGTACGCGACCACGGGTCGCGCCGCCAGCTGGATGGCATCGCTCCTGTGGGGCGTGTTCATCGCCCTCGCCGCGAACCAGACCCTCTACGGCATCCTCGGCATCGCGCTCGTGCTCGCCGTGGGCTTCGTGATGCTCATCTTCGTGAAGGCGCCGCCCCGCTCAGCCGCCGCGCCGCGCTGAGCCTCGCGGCGCGATCCGTGGCCAGCGTGGCGGCGAGTTTCGGGCGCCTGTGAGGACCGAAGCCCGCCACGAGCGCGTTTTGGGCGCCTGAGGCGTCCGAAACTCGGATGCCCGGGGGCACGGATGCCCGGAGCAGGGCCCCCCGGCGCGCGAGGGTCAGGGGTGGGGGCGCCGGCGCGGGCGGAGCCAGGTCGGCATCCGGACGCCCTGCTCGTTGCCGGACTCGACGTCCAAGCCGTAGTGATCCCCGACGTACTCGACGAGCTGTGCCCGCTCGGCCCGCTCGTAGACGCGCCGTTCACGCCGGAACGCGATGACGGTCGACCAGCAGATGAGGAGCATCACGACGCTGAACGGCAGCGCGATGGTGATCGCGGCGGTCTGCAGCGCCTGGAGACCGCCCGCGAGCAGCAGCGCCACCGCGAGCACCGAGGTCGCGAGGGTGAAGAAGGTGCGGATCCACCGGCGGGGCTCGGCGTCGCCGCCCGTGGCGAGCATGCCCATGACCAGGGCGCCCGAGTCGGCGGAGGTCACGAAGAAGATCGCGATGAGCAGGATCGCCCCGATCGTGAGGACCTGGCCCGCGGGGAGATGCGCGAACAGCTGGAACAGCGCGCCCTGCAGGTCGACGGTGCCGTCCGGGGCGAGCATCGAGCCGGGCTCGCGCAGCTCCTGCGCGAGGGCCGACCCGCCGAGCACGGCGAACCACAGGATGCCGACGAGCGTCGGGACGATGAGGACGCCGAGCACGAACTCCCGCACCGTGCGGCCCTTGCTGACGCGCGCGATGAAGATGCCCACGAACGGCGCCCATGAGATCCACCACCCCCAGTAGAACGACGTCCACGACGCCTGCCACTGCTCACCCGCCTCGCCCTGGAACGCGCTGACGGTGAAGCTCAGGCCCACGAAGTTCTGAAGGTACGCGCCGATCGACTGCACCCATTCGCGCAGCAGGTACACCGTGTTGCCGGCGAAGAGGACGAACAGCAGCAGGATTCCCGCGAGCACCAGATTGAACGTCGACAGCCACTTCATGCCGCGGCTCACGCCGGACAGCACCGACGCCAGCACGAAGACGGTGATGACGCCGATGATGAGGATCTGCATCGCCGTGTCGGGCGCCCCGAAGCCCGCCGCGTCGAGCCCCGCACCGATCTGGAGGACGCCGAGCCCCAGGGAGGTCGCGACGCCGAAGATCGTGCCGACGAGGGCCAGGGCGTCGATCACGCTCCCCCACGCACCACGCACCCGCTTGCCGAGGAGGGGCTCGAGGGCCCACCGGATCGAGATCGGCCGTCGGCGACGATGGATCGCGTAGGCGAGCGCCACCCCGACCACGACGTAGATCGCCCACGCCTGCACCCCCCAGTGGAGGTAGGTCTGGGTCAGCGCGCTCTGCGCGAGCTGCGCATCGGTGCCGGAGACGCCGGGGCGCGGTTGCACGAAGTGGCTGAGCGGCTCGCTGACACCGTAGAAGACGAGTCCGATGCCCATCCCCGCGGCGAACAGCAGCGAGAACCAGGCCCCCAACGAGAACTCCGGCTCGTCGTCGTCGCGTCCGAGCCGGATGTCGCCGAAGCGACTGAAGCCGAGCACCAGGGCGAAGACGACGAAGAAGGCCGCGATCAGGACGTAGTACCAGCTGAACGTGCGGACGATGGCCGACTGCAGCGTCGCGAAGACCGTCTCCGCCGTCGCGGGGAACAGGATCGCGAAGCCCGCGATGATCGCCACCACCGCGGCGGCGGGCCAGAACACCCAGCGGGAGATTCCTCGAGAGGCGAGCGGATCGGCGGCCGGGGGGATCTCGGTCATCGTCCCAGGCTATCCGGGAGATCCCGCCGCCATCCGAGCTTGCCTCTGCGGGGAGATCCCGCTAGACCCGCGGTCAGTCCCGCGGGAGCCATCCCGCGGCCAGCTTCGTCAGCAGACGCGCGAGCTCGGAGCGTTCGGCGTCCGTGAAGTCCGCGAGCGCCTCCGCGAGATGCTCGCGCCGCTGGCCGCGGACGCCCCGTACGAGGCCGGCGCCGTCCTCGGTGAGCGCGACGCGGGTGCGCCGGGCGTCGTCGGGATCGGCCTCGCGACGCACCAGGCCGAGTTCGACGCCCTGCTGGATCAGACGCGAGGCGCGCGGCTGGTCGACACCGATCGCCTCGCCGATCTCGCTGACGCTCAACGGGTGCGTCGCGGTCGCCAGGGCGTCCAGCATCCGCAGACGGGCGAGGCCCGCCATCCGCGCCCCCGGCCCGAAACCCGGCGCGAATCCTGGACCCGGTCCGAACCCGGCTTCGCGCCCGACCCGCCGGTGCGGTCCACCGTGACCGCGGTGGCCGGAGTGGTCGCCGCGGTCGCCGCGGTCGCCGTGGTCGGCGCCCCGCGAGGGGTGTTCACCGCGTGGGCGCCCGCGCATCCGGCCGAGCGCCGCGGCGATGGCATCCAGGTCTCGCGCCGCCGGGTCGTTCTCAGCATCGGTCATGCTCCGAATTTACATGCGTATTGACATGCTCTCGACATACATGTCATACTGCATGTACATGCACAATGACATGTATCGGCGAACGGATCCCCGCCGCCCTTCAGATCTCTCGAAAGGACCTCTCCCATGGAGAACCACACCCCCACCCCCCACATCCCCGACCCGTCCCGACCCGCCGACGGACGCCACGGCTCCACGCACGACCGCCCGTTCGGCTTCTGGCTCCGCGCGGTCGACCACCTGATCGCCCGCGAGTCCGCCTCGGTGTTCGCCGACGAAGGCGTCTCGCCGCGCGAGGCACGTCTCCTCGCGGTCGTCGCAGGAATCGGCCCCGGCGCCCACGCGCCGGACGAGGACGAGCGTCTGCGCCGTCGCTTCGCCTCGAAGCTGCGCCGCCTCGCCGATCGCGGCTGGGCGACCGAGTCCGACGGCAGCTGGAGCCTCACCGACGAGGGGCGCGCCGTCCAGGAGCGTCTCACCGCAGCCCTCGACGGCGTCCGCGCCCGTGTCGCGGGCTCCGTCTCCGAGGCGGACTTCGCCACGACGCGGGCGACCCTCGAGGCCATCGCCCGGGACCTCGGCGCGGACCGGATCGACGCCGGACGCCCCGGATCCGGACGCCCCGGATTCGGACCCCGCGGCTTCGGCGGACCCCGCGGCTTCGGACGCCACGGGTTCGGCGGCCCCCGAGGTCTCGACGACCGCTCCGGCGACCACGACCGAGGCCACGGCCACGGCCGGCGTCGCGCCGAGCAGGCGTACGCGAGGGGCTTCGACGCCGGGTTCGCCCGCGGCCGCGAGGCGACGGCCTGAACCCGCCGGGGTGGGACGCTCCCCGCATCCCACCCCGCCACCCCCTCTTCCCGCCAGCCGGGCCGCACGCGAGACAATGACGGCATGACGACCCTCCTCGCGATCTCGCACGGCACCGGCGACCCCGCGGGGCAGGCGGCCGTCGCCGCGCTCGTCACGGCGGTCGCCGACCGGATGCCGGAGACGGATGTCCGGCTCGGCCACGTCGACGTCCAGCAGCCGGACGTCGGATCCTCTCTCGCCGCGCTCGCGGAGCGTCGCGTGACGCTCGTGCCGCTGCTGCTGTCTGCGGGCTACCACGTCCGGGTCGACCTCGCACGGGAGACCGCCGAGCGGACGGATGTCACGATCGCCCCCGCGCTCGGACCCGACCCGCGCCTGGTCGATGTCCTGCTCGCCCGTCTCGTCGAGGCGGGGTTCCCGGCCGACGACACCGTCCGCGGCGACGACACCGGCCCCGAGATCGTCCTCGCCGTCGCGGGGTCGAGCGACGAGCGGGCCAACGACGACTGCCGCCAGGTGGCCCGACTGCTCGCCGAGCGGGTGAGGCGGCCCGTCCGGATCGGCTTCCTCGCCGCCGCCGAACCCCGGCTGCGCGCCGCGGTCGCCGCTGCGCGCACGAGCGGCCGCCCCGTCGTCGTCTCCGCGTATCTGCTCGCGCCCGGGTACTTCCACGACCTCGCCGTCCGCGAGGCGGCGGGTGCGCTCGTCGCACGCCCCCTGCTCGACGCCGACGCCCCGGACCCCGCGCTGGTCGACCTCGTCGTCGAGCGCTATCGCGGCGTGCTCTGACGCCGCCCCCGGACGACGCGCCCCGGCACGCCGCACTCGGACACCGCGACCCGGCATACCGCGCCCCGGCATACGGCCCCACTCCGCGCAGCACATCGCCGGCCCCGCGCGCGATCGTGTGACGCCGCGTTACGCACCGTGACGCATCGTGTCACCGGCCGCGACGGGTCCCGAGGGCGCTCCCTAATCTCTCGGAGGGGTATGCCTCGGGGCATCCCCGTGGGGTCCGGTCACGGACCGCGCCCCACCATCGGAGAGCATCATCCAGCGGGCCGGGGGCCACCATGACGACGAGCGACAGCCACGCGCGCACAGCGGGTGCCGCGGACACCGGTGCGCCGGCGGGGCGTCCCGCCCGGCCCGTGCGCCCCTCTTCGAAGCCGCACGGACAGTGGAAGATCGACGGCACGACCCCCCTCAACGCGAACGAGGAGTGGAAGCAGGTCGACGAGGGGCTGGCCGTCCGCGACCGCATCGAGAACATCTACGCGCAGGGCGGCTTCGCCTCCATCGACCCGACGGACCTGCACGGCCGCTTCCGGGTGTGGGGGCTGTACACGCAGCGCAAGCCCGGCATCGACGGCGGTCGCACCGCCTCTCTCGAACCGCACGAGCTCGAGGACGCCTTCTTCATGCTCCGCGTGCGCATCGACGGCGGCCAGCTGACCACCGAGCAGCTGCGCGTCATCGCCGGGATCTCTCGCGAGTTCGGACGCGACACCGCCGACCTCACCGACCGGCAGAACATCCAGCTGCACTGGATCGAGGTCGAGTCCATGCCCGAGATCTGGCGTCGCCTCGAGGCGGTGGGTCTCGGGACGACCGAGGCGTGCGGCGACGTGCCCCGCGTCATCCTCGGTTCGCCGGTCGCGGGCATCTCCGCCACCGAGCTGATCGATCCGACGCCGCAGATCGAGGAGATCCAGTCGCGCTTCATCGGCGACCCGTCGCTCGCGAACCTGCCGCGCAAGTTCAAGTCCGCGATCACCGGGCATCCCAGCCAGGACGTCGTGCACGAGATCAACGACGTCGCGTTCGTCGCGGTCGAGCATCCCGATCTCGGGATCGGCTACGACCTGTGGGTCGGCGGCGGCCTGTCGACCGCACCCCGCCTCGGCGAGCGGCTGGGGGTCTTCGTCACGGCGGACCGGGTGTCGGACGTGTGGCACGGCGTCGCCCAGATCTTCCGCGACTACGGCTACCGGCGCCTGCGCAACAAGGCGCGCCTGAAGTTCCTGCTCGCCGAGTGGGGTACCGAGAAGTTCCGACGGGTGCTGGAGGACGAGTACCTCGGCTACGCACTCCCCGACGGTCCCGCGGCGCCGAAGCCCGTGAGCGCAGGCGACCACGTCGGCATCCACCGGCAGAAGGACGGCCGGTTCTACATCGGCGTCACCCCGATCGTCGGGCGGGTCTCGGGTCCCACGCTCGACGCGCTCGCCGACCTGATCGAGGCGCACGGATCGACGCGACTGCGCACGACGCCGCATCAGAAGCTCGTCATCCTCGACATCCCCGAGGACCGCGTGCCCTCGCTGGTCGCGGGTCTCGACGAGCTCGGACTCTCGGCTCGGCCGAGCCTCATCCGCCGCGGCACGATCGCGTGCACGGGCATCGAGTTCTGCAAGCTCGCGATCGTCGAGACGAAGGCCCATGCGACGCGGGCCGTCCTCGATCTCGAGGAGCGCCTCGCCCGCGTGGAGGTCCCGCATCGGCTGTCGCTGCACGTGAACGGATGCCCGAACTCGTGCGCCCGCATCCAGACGGCCGACATCGGGCTGAAGGGACAGCTCGTCACGATCGACGGCGAGCAGGTGCCCGGCTACCAGGTGCACCTGGGCGGCGGCCTCGCCTCGCAGGACCGCGACGAGGCCGGGCTCGGCCGCACGGTGCGCGGGCTCAAGGTCGCCGCCGACGGCATCGCCGACTACGTCGAGCGCGTGGTCACCCGCTTCGTCGCGGAGCGCGACGTCGCGGCGGACGAGACGTTCGCCCAGTGGGCGCACCGCGCGGACGAGGAGGCTCTCGTATGAGCGTCTCGCTCGCTCCCCGGGTCACCACCCGCCGCAGCGCCGGCGAGCTGCGCGCACTGGCCGAGGCCGGGAACGCCGCCCTCGGCAGCCTCACCGCGGACGAGGCGTCCGCCGACCGGGTCGTGCGCTGGGTGGCCGACAACTTCGCCGCCGAGGCGGCGGCCGTGGCATGCTCCATGGCCGACGCCGCCCTGCCGCACCTCGTCTCGCGGCATCTGCCGGGCGTCGACGTGCTGTTCCTCGACACGGGCTACCACTTCTCCGAGACGCGGGTCACGCGCGACGAGGTCGATCGCGCCCTCGACGTTCGGGTCGTCGATGTGCTGCCCGAACAGACCGTCGCCGAGCAGGACGCGGCGTTCGGGGCTCGCCTGTACGAACGCGACCCGTCGCTGTGCTGCGCACGACGCAAGGTCGAGCCGCTCCAGAGCGCGCTCGGCGGATACGAGGTGTGGTTCACCGGTGTGCGACGCGAGGAGGCGCCGACCCGCACGCACACCCCGCTGGTGACGTGGGACGAGCGCAACGGACTCGTCAAGGTGAACCCCGTCGCCGCCTGGAGCTTCGACGAGCTCATGGCGTACGCCGCCGCCCACGCGGTGCCGATGAACCTGCTGCTGGATTTCGGGTACCCCTCGATCGGGTGCCGACCGTGCACCCGCCCCGTGGCGCCCGGCGACGACCCCCGTTCCGGCCGCTGGGCCGGGTCGGCCAAGACGGAATGCGGGCTGCACGAATGAGCACGGACCTGATCGCGCCGGCGCGCCTGAGCACCCTCGACCTGCTGGAGGCCGAGGCGATCCACATCATCCGAGAGGTCGTCGCCGAGTTCGAGCGACCCGTCCTGCTGTTCTCCGGCGGCAAGGACTCGGTGGTCGTACTGCACCTCGCGACGAAGGCGTTCTTCCCCGGGCGGGTGCCGTTCCCGGTGCTGCACGTGGACACGGGCCACAACTTCCCCGAGGTCATCGCGTTCCGCGACGAGACCGTCGCACGGCTCGGCCTCACTCTGGAGGTCGCCCGCGTCCAGGACTATCTCGACGATGGGCGCCTGCAGGAGCGCGCCGACGGCACGCGCAACCCGCTCCAGACCCTGCCGCTGCTCGACGCGATCGCGGAGGGCCGCCACGACGCCGTGTTCGGCGGCGCGCGCCGCGACGAGGACAAGGCGCGGGCGAAGGAGCGGATCATCTCGCTGCGCGACGAGTTCGGCCAGTGGGATCCGCGCAACCAGCGCCCCGAGCTGTGGTCGCTGTACAACGGACGGCACACCCCCGGGCAGCACGTGCGGGCCTTCCCGATCTCGAACTGGACCGAGTTGGACATCTGGCGGTACATCGAGCGCGAGGGGATCACCCTGCCGCCGCTGTACTTCGCGCACGAGCGCGAGGTGTATGCCCGCGACGGCATGTGGCGGGCGATCGGCGAGCACTCCCCCGCCCGCACCGGCGAGGAGGTCGTCCGGCGCACGGTGCGCTACCGCACGGTCGGCGACATGAGCTGCACGGGCGCCGTGGAGTCGGATGCCGCGGACGTGGCCGCCATCGTCCGCGAGGTCGCTCGGACGACGATCACGGAACGCGGGGCCACACGGGCGGACGACCGTCTGTCGGAGGCCGCCATGGAGGATCGCAAGAAGGACGGGTACTTCTGATGACCGCGACGATCACGCAGACGCCGACGCTCTTCCGCTTCGCGACGGCGGGCTCGGTCGACGACGGCAAGTCGACTCTCGTGGGGCGTCTGCTCCACGACTCGAAGGCCATCCTCGCCGACCAGCTGGCCCAGGTGCAGCGCACCTCCGCCGAACGCGGATTCGCGCACGGCGAGTTCGACTTCGCGCTGCTGACCGACGGCCTGCGCGCCGAGCGCGAGCAGGGCATCACGATCGACGTCGCGTACCGGTACTTCTCGACCGGCACGCGCTCCTTCGTGCTCGCCGACTGCCCCGGTCACGTGCAGTACACGCGCAACATGGTCACCGGGGCCACGACGGCGGACGCCGTCGTGGTCCTGATCGACGCCCGCAAGGGCGTGCTGGAGCAGACCCGGCGCCACCTCGCCGTGGTCGCCCTGCTGCGCGTGCCGCACGTCGTGGTCGCGGTGAACAAGATCGATCTGCTGGGCTTCGCGGAGGACCGCTTCACGCCGGTCGCCGACGAGGTGCGCGCGGTCGCCGGCGATCTGGGCATCGCCGACGTGCACGTCCTGCCGGTCTCGGCGCTCGAGGGTGACAACATCGTCGAACGCTCCGACCGCACTCCCTGGTACCGCGGCCCGGCGCTGCTCGAACTCCTGGAGACCCTCCCCGCGCACGACGAACTCGAGACCGCCTCCGACGACTTCCGCCTGCCGGTCCAGCTCGTCCTGCGTCCGCAGGGCGGCCTCGCGCCCGAGCTCGCCGCCGACCCGGAGGCCGCCGAACGACACCGTGACCACCGGTCGTTCGCCGGACGCATCTCGTCGGGGTCCGTGCGGGTCGGAGACCGGGTGACGGTCTTCCCCGCCGGGGTCGACACGACCGTCACCGCGATCGACGTGTCCGGTCGCGCCGCCGACGAGGCGGTCGCCCCGCAGTCGGTGTCGGTGCAGCTCGCCGACGAGGTGGACGCGGCGCGCGGCGCCGTCATCGCCGCCGCCGGGACCCTGCCGGCACCGACGCGCACGATCGACGCCGAGCTCTTCCAGCTCGACGCCCGCGCCCTGACGCCCGGGAGCCGAGTGCTCGTCAAGCACGGCACCACCACCGTTCAGGCCCTCGTCGCGGACATCGTCTCGCGACGAGACCTGGACACGCTCGCCCACGAGCCGGCGACGACGATCGCGGTCAACGAGATCGGCCGCGCCACCCTGCGGCTGTCCGCCGATCTCGCCGTCGAGCCCTATGCCACGAACCGGGCGACCGGATCGTTCCTCGTGATCCACCCCCAGGACGGTGCGACCCTCGCCGCCGGAACCGTCCAGGCGTGATCCCCGACCGCACCGCCCGCACGACCCGCGCATCCGCGCACATCCGCACCCCGAAGGAGGCGAACCGATGAAGAAGACCACACGTATCCTCACCCTGACCGCACTGGCCGTGTCGAGCATGATGGCGTTCGCCGGCTGCTCCTCCGCGGCATCCGCCGACACGGCGGGCGACCCCACCGGCGGCACGCCGGCGGCGGAGCTCCGCCTCGGCTACTTCGCGAACGTGACGCACGCCCCCGCGCTGATCGGGCTCCAGGAGGGCATCTTCCAGGAGGCGCTCGGCGACACGGCGCTCACGACGCAGACCTTCAACGCCGGACCGGCGGCGATCGAGGCCCTCTCGGCGGGAGCGATCGACGCGACCTTCATCGGGCCGAACCCGTCGATCAACACGTTCATCCAGTCCGGCGGCGCCTCCGCACGCATCGTCGCGGGCGCGACCACGGGCGGTGCGGCCCTCGTGGTCCGCGACGGCATCGACACGCCCGCCGACCTCGCGGGAACGACGATCGCGACGCCGCAGCTCGGCAACACGCAGGACGTCGCCCTGCGCAGCTGGCTGAAGGAGCAGGGCTTCACCACCGACACGACCGGCGGCGGCGACGTGCACGTCACGCCGACCGAGAACGCGCAGACGCTGACGCTGTTCCAGCAGGGACAGATCGACGGCGCGTGGCTCCCGGAGCCGTGGGTCTCGCGGCTCGTCGTCGACGCGGGCGCGAAAGTGCTCGTCGACGAGGCCGACCTCTGGCCGGACGGCGCCTTCCCCACGACCGTGCTGCTCGTGCGCAAGGACTATCTCGACGCCCATCCGCAGACCGTCGCCGCGCTCGTGAAGGGCGACCTCGACGCGATCGCATGGATCGCGGACCACCCCGACACCGCGCCGGCCGAGATCAACGCGAAGCTCACCGCCGACACCGGCAAGGGTCTGAGCGACGCCGTGCTGGAGCGGGCGCTCGCGCACGTGACGTTCTCGGCGGACCCCCGCGCCGAGACGTTCCAGACGCTGGTCGACCACGGTCTGGACGCGGGTACGCAGAAGAAGGGCTCGATCGAGGGGCTGTTCGATCTGCGCCTGCTCAACGGGCTGCTGAAGGATCAGGGCGCACCCGCCGTCTCGGCCGACGGCCTCGGGAAGGAGTGACCGTGGTCCGTCCGCGCCCCACGACCCGCCCGGCACCGGCGGCCCCCGCGCCGGAGGTCGCGTCCGCTCCGGCGCCGCCCGCCCGCCCCGCGTCGCCCCTCGGGCCGAGCTTCGACCTCGCGGCGCCGCCGACCCCGGCGGGGCCGACCGCGCCGCCGCTGGTGCGTCTGCAGGGCGTGGGCAAGCGCTTCGGGACCGGTCCGCTCGTCCTCGACGGAGTGAGCCTCGACATCGCCCCCGGCGAGTTCGTCTGCCTCATCGGCGCATCCGGCTGCGGCAAGTCGACGCTGCTGAACCTCATCGCGGGACTCGACGCCCCCTCGTCCGGGACGATCGAGACGCCCCCCGAGGGCACCGCCGTCATGTTCCAGGAATCCGCCCTCATGCCGTGGCTCACCGCGTCGCGCAACGTCGAGCTCGCCCTGCAGCTGCGCGGCGTCGCACGGGCGCAGCGCCGCGAGCGCGCCCGCGAGCTGCTGGACGTCGTGAACCTCGCCGACGCCGCCGACAAGCGCCCGCACGAGCTCTCCGGCGGCATGCGTCAGCGCGTGGCGCTCGCGCGCGCGCTCGCGCAGGACCGGCCGGTCCTGCTGATGGACGAGCCTTTCGCCGCGCTCGACGCGATCACGCGCGACCTGCTCCACGAGGAGCTGGAGCGGGTGTGGCGCGCGACCGGTCGCACGATCGTGTTCGTCACCCACAACGTGCGCGAGGCGGTGCGTCTCGGTCAGCGCGTCATCCTGCTCTCGAGCCGCCCGGGCCGCGTCGCGGACGAGTGGCGGGTGCCCGGCGCGACCGCCCGGCGCATCGAATCGCCCGAGGTGTCGAAGCTGTCGGGGGAGATCACCGACCGCCTGCGCAAGGAGATCCGCCGCAATGCCGCCTGAGACGACGACCGTCGAACGCGCGGATGCCGCGGCATCCGCGTCGGACGACGAGCTGCGCACCCTGGCCTCCGGCCTCGACCGACTGCAGACCGACTCCGTCCGTCCGCCCGGCCGGTGGCGGCGTATCGCCGGCGGCGTGCTCCCGCCCGTGCTGTTCCTGCTCGTCGCGCTGGCGGCGTGGCAGCTCTACGTCGTGATCGCCCACCCCCGACCCGACATCGTGCCCTCGCCTCTGGACGTCGCCACGGCGCTCGGCGACGCGTGGGACGCGGGGCGTCTGCAGCTCGCCGTCGCGACGAGCCTCGAGCGGGGACTGATCGGCTTCCTCATCGCGATCGCGGTCGGCACGCCCATCGGACTGCTGCTGGCCGAGGTCCGCCCGATCCGGCGCGCCGTCGGGCCGATCATCTCGGGCCTGCAGGTGCTGCCGTCCGTCGCGTGGGTGCCCGCCGCGATCCTCTGGTTCGGCTTGTCGGATGCCACGGTCTACTTCGTCATCCTCATGGGGGCGATCCCGTCGATCGTGAACGGCCTGATCGCCGGCGTCGCGCAGGTGCCGCCGCAGCTGCGGCGCGTGGGCACCGTCCTCGGGACGACGCGCGTCACGCAGCCGCTGCTCATCGTCCTGCCAGCGGCCCTTCCCGGATACGTCGCGGGACTGAAGCAGGGTTGGGCGTTCTCCTGGCGCTCGCTCATGGCCGCCGAGATCATCGCGACCGGAGGGACGATCGGGTTCGGCCTGGGGCAGATGCTCGACCAGAGCCGTCAGCTCGCCGACCTCGCCGGAGTCCTCGCGACGATCCTCGTGATCCTCGCCATCGGCATCCTCGTCGAGCTCGCCGTCTTCGCACCCCTCGAGCGGCGGATGCTCCGCAACCGGGGCCTTCTCGTCGGGAGTCCCCGGTGAACGCGCCGATCCCGACACCCGCACCGGCCGGCCGGGTCACCCTCGTCGGCGCCGGCCCCGGCGACGTGGGCCTGCTGACCCTGCGGGGGCTGCGCGCCCTCCAGGAGGCAGACGTCGTCGTGGCCGACCGGCTCGGCGCGCGCGCCGTCCTCGACGGACTGGCGGAGGAGGGGTACGCCCTGACCGCCGAGGTCGTCGACGTGGGGAAGGCGCCGGGCCACCACGCCGTGCCGCAGGACGCCATCAACGCGCTGCTCGTCCAGCTCGCCGGCGAGGGCAGACGGGTCGTCCGGCTGAAGGGCGGTGACCCGTACGTGTTCGGCCGCGGCCTCGAGGAGCTCGCCCACTGCCGCGCGCACGGAGTCGACGTCGAGGTGGTCTCCGGCGTGACGAGCGCGGTCTCGGTGCCGGCGATCGCCGGCATCCCCCTCACCCATCGCGGCCTCGCGACGGCCTTCACCGTCGTGACCGCGCATGACCAGATCTCCGCCGTCGGCGGAGCGCGCGACCACACCGTGGTGCTCCTCATGGGCGTCGGCACCCTCGCCCACGCGGCGCTCACCCTCGCCCGCGGCGACCGCGGCGGCGACTGCCCCGTCGCCATCGTCGAGGACGGCTACGGGCCGGGCCAGCGCGTCACCGTCGGCACGCTCGCGACCATCGCGCACCAGGCCGCCGCCCGCGAGGTGCGCTCACCCGCCGTCGTCGTGGTCGGCGACGTCGTCACCCTCAGCCCCTACGCCCCCGCCGACCTCGCCGCCGTCACGCCGGCCGAGCCCGTCCTCCGAAAGGCATCCCTGTGAGCATCGCCCCCACCCCGGACCTCCGCGTCGCCATCGTCGGTGCGGGACCGGCCGGCATCTACGCCGGCAACATCCTCGCCAACGCCGTCCGCGAGACCGGCGGCACGGTCGCGATCGACCTGTTCGAGTCCCTCCCCGCCCCGTACGGCCTGATCCGGTACGGCGTGGCCCCCGACCATCCGCGCATCAAGGGCATCGTCACCTCGCTCCACGAGATGCTCGACGCCGGATCGATCCGCTTCCTCGGCAACGTCGAGGTCGGCCGGGACATCGCCCTGGACGAGCTGCACGAGCGCTACGACGCCGTCATCCTCGCGACCGGCGCGATCCGCGACGCCGAGCTCGCCGTGCCCGGCATCGACCTGCCGGGATCGTACGGCGCGGCCGACTTCGTCGCCTGGTTCGACGGTCACCCGGACGTGCCCCGCACGTGGCCCCTGACGGCACGAGAGGTGGCCGTCATCGGCAACGGCAACGTGGCGCTCGACGTCGCCCGCGTCCTGGCCAAGCACGCCGAGGACCTCCGCTCGACCGAGGTCGCCGACAACGTGCTCGCCGGACTCGAGGCGTCCGCCGTCACCGACGTGCACGTCTTCGGCCGACGTGGCCCTCTCGACGTGAAGTTCACGCCCATCGAGCTGCGCGAGCTCGGCGAGGTGCCCGGCGTCGACATCGTCCTCGCCGACGAGGACGTCGCGGCGCTCGACGCGGCCGCCGCCCCCGGCAACAACCAGCTCAAGGTCATCCGCAGGATCTTCGACACGTGGCGCACCCGCGAGCCCGAGGCCGCGCGCACCCACGGCGAGCGCGCGCGGAGAGTGCACCTGCACTTCTTCCACTCCCCGATCGCCGTCCTCGGCGAGACGGATGTCGAGGGCGTGCGCTTCGAGCGGACCGCTCCCGTCCCCGGCGATCCGGCCGGCGCCGTCCGTGGCACGGGCGAGCTGCGCGACGTCCCGGTGCAGGCGGTGTACCGGGCCGTCGGATACTTCGGGACGCCCGTGGTCGGCGCTCCGTTCGACGAGCTCCGCGGCGTCGTGCCGAACGTCGAGGGGCGCGTCACGGACGCGTCCGCCGAGCCGATCCCGGGACTGTACGCGACGGGATGGATCAAGCGCGGCCCCGTCGGCCTCATCGGTCACACCAAGTCCGACGCCCTCGAGACGGTGACCCATCTCGTCGCCGACGTGCGCTCCGGCCTCCTGCCCGTCCCCACGGTGCGTGCCGACGTGCGGGAGCTGCTCGACGAGCGGCAGATCGAGTACACGACGTGGGACGGCTGGCTGGCCCTCGATGCGCACGAGCGCGCGCTCGGCGCCGACCACGTCCACACCCGCGACCGCGTCAAGGTCGTGCCCCGCGAGGAGCAGGTCGACATCTCGCGCGCGGGCGCGCTGATCGAGTCGTGACCGGCACGCGGCCGGCCGCCGCGGGGTCGGGCGTGCGGACGGTGGACGTCGTCGTGGTCGGCGGCGGCCCGGCGGGACTCTCCGCCGCGCTCAACCTCGCCCGTGCGCGGGCATCGGTCGTGGTGGTCGATGCGGGACGACCGCGCAACGCGGCGACCCTGCGGTCGCACGGGTTCCTGACGCGCGACGGGGTGCCGCCGATCGAGCTGCGCAAGCTCGCGCACGCGGAGCTCGCGGGCTACCCCGACGTGCGGATCCTCGATCGGACGATCGCCACCGCCGTCGTCCCCGCATCCGACACCATGCGGCCCGCCGGCGCCCGATTCGCCGTCGCCCTCCAGGGGCGCACCGCGGAGCCGTGGCTGGCCGCCCGGTCGATCGTCGTCGCCACGGGTCTGCGCGAGACCCTTCCCGCCGTGGAGGGCATCCGCTCGTTCTACGGGATGTCGCTGTTCAGCTGCGCCGCGTGCGATGCCTGGGAGCTGCAGGGCGGCCGGCTCGCGCTGATCGGCGAGACCCCCGACCTCGCCGCCCGGGCCCGGCTCATCGCCCACTGGACGGACCGGCTCACGGTGTTCACGAACGGCGCAGACACGATCGATGCCGCGGAGGAGGCGGAGCTCGTCGCCTCCGGCGTCGGGGTCGAGCGGGCGCGCATCGCCGAGCTCGTGGGCGAACGCGGCGCCGTCGCGGCGGTGCTGCTCGGCGACGGCGCGCGGGTCGAGATCGACGGAGGGTTCGTCCGGCCGGTGTGGGACCCCGCCCTGGACTTCCTCGACGGGATCGGCGCCGACCGCGACGATGCGGGACACCTGCGGACCGATCGCGCCGGGCGCACGTCGATCCCGGGGCTGTACTCGGCGGGCGACGCCGCCTCCGGTCCGCAGCAGCTCATCGTCGCGGCGGGGCAGGGCGCCCGCGTGGCGGCCGTGCTCGTCCACGACCGCGTCGGCGTCACGACCGCGCACTGAGCGGCCGCGGCCCGGGTGGGGTCAGGCGCCGCGCGCGCCGGCGTCGGTCGATCCGACGTCCGTGCGGTGGAAGTTCTGGAACGAGCGGGACGCGGTGGGCCCGCGCTGTCCGTGGTAGCGGTTGAGGTAGGGGCCCGTCCCGTACGGGTTCTCCGCCGCCGAGGACAGCCGGAAGAAGCACAGCTGCCCGATCTTCATCCCCGGCCACAACTTGATCGGAAGCGTCGCGACGTTCGACAGCTCGAGGGTGACGTGCCCCGAGAACCCCGGATCGATGAACCCGGCCGTCGAGTGCGTCAGCAGGCCCAGGCGACCGAGCGACGACTTCCCCTCCAGGCGCGCCGCGACGTCGTCGGGCAGGGTCACCTGCTCGTAGGTCGAGCCGAGCACGAACTCCCCCGGGTGCAGGACGAACGGCTCGTCGGGCCGCACCTCGATCAGGCGGGTCAGCTCGGGCTGGTCCTCGGCGGGATCGATGAAGGGGTACTTGTGGTTGTCGAACAGCCGGAAGTACCGGTCGAGCCGCACATCGACGCTCGAGGGCTGCACCATCTCCGGATCCCACGGGTCGAGGCCGACCCGGCCGTTGTCGATCTCGAGGCGGATGTCGCGGTCGCTGAGCAGCACGGGTTCAGCGTACCGGGGTGCCGGACGCGGGTCAGCGCTCCGCCGCAGGTCGGGCCCACGGCACACGCTGCAGCACCTCGATCTGCACGAGCTCGACCGAGCACTCCGCCACCCAGCGCCACCGCGCTGCGGGCCCGAGCTCGGCGAGAAGGAAGGGTCGCGTCTGCCGGTCGCCGCTGAACTCCTCCGAGGCGTGGTGGACGACCGTCGTGCGCCCGTCGGCGGCGACGTGCTCGATCCGGAACGCGACGACGCCCCGCCGCCTCGGGGTGATCGTCAGGAACTGCGCGACCCCCGGCTCCCGAGGCACGATCTCGACGGCGTCGCCGGCCTCCAGCCGAAGCCCGGGAGTCCCGCTGTCGTCGTCGACCAGCCCGCGGGCATCCGTCTCGGACCCGCCCACCACGGCGACGACGCGTGCGTCGCGCGTCACATCCCGAAGCACCTGCGGACGGGCGGACGGCGCGGTCAGCGACGGCGGGTGCGCCGCGACATCCGTTCCCCACGTCTGCGGCCGGTCGGCGAGGTCGACACGGATCACCTGCGCCGCCGTGAGCACGTCGTGGGGCACGAAGGTCGACTCCCACGGGGTGCCGTCGATCTCCACTCCCGCGACGTACGGGCGGTCGCGGCCGGCGCCGGGGGCCTCGATCCGCAGCATCCGACCGTCGCCGATCCGCAAGCGTGCGGCGGGCACGATCGGCGCGGTGAGGACGTATCCCGGGGTGGCCGGCACGAGCGGATACAGGCCGAGCGCGGCGAAGACCCACCAGGCGCTCATCTCGCCGTTGTCCTCGTCGCCCGGCCATCCCTGGCCGATCTCGCCCCCGCCGAACAGCCGGGTCGCCGCCTCGTGCACGAGGCGCTGCGTGAGATCGGGGCGTCCGGCGAACAGCGCCATGAACGGGATGTGGTGCGCGGGCTGGTTGGACGGGGCCCACTGGCCGAAGCGGACGTTGCGCGCCTCGACCATCTCGTGGATCACGGAAGGGTAGGACCCCGTGATGCGCCAGGCCGCCTCGGCGGGTGTGGCGAGCATCCGCTCCAGGCGGGCGGCGAAGGCCTCGGCACCCCCGTGCAGGGTCACGAGGCCCGCCCCGTCGTGCGGGGCCGAGAACGCCGTCCCCCACCCGTTCGTCTCGGTGTAGTCGTATCCCCACACGGTGGGGTCGTAGGCGTCGGGGTCGTGACGGAACCGGCCGTCGGGGCGGCGCCCCTGGAAGAACCCGATGCGGGCGTCGAAGGAGTCGGCGTAGCCGCCGGCGCGTGCCGTGAAGTACGCGATGGATGCCTCGAGCTCGCTCGATCGGGGGTGGTCCCGGCCGACGAGCCCGGTCAGGACGCGTGCGAGGCGAGCGACGGCGAGGTCTCCCAGCGCTCCGTCGAGGGTCCACGACAGGCCTTCGTGCACGCGGGTGTCGACCCACCCGCGGAAGATCGACCGACCCAGGCCCTTGCGTCCCACGCGCGGGTCGTCGGAGGGCACCGTCGCGTTGCGCACGGCCGCGTCGTACGCCGACCAGAGGTCGAGCCGCGCGTCGTCGACCCCCTCGGGGGGACCTGTGCGCAGGGGCACGCCCGCGGCCGCGGCGTGGGCGAACACGACGTCGCTCGAGGTGCCCGTCATGGAGTCGATCGGCCCCGGTGCGCTCCAGCGACTCGTCCACCCGCCCGCGCGATAGTGCTCGACGAAGCCGTCGAGCAGGCGCGCCGCCTCCGCGGGATCGAGCAGGACCAGCAGCGGCCACGACGTGCGATAGACGTCCCAGAAGCCCTGGTCGACGCTCAGCTCGCCCGCCACGACCGGGGCGGCGGGGTCGAACGGGCTCGCGTAGTGCGGCGCGGGCGCTCCCGGGGTGCCGAGGTCCTCGTGGCCGCGCCGCGGGAACATGCCCACTCGGTACAGCGCGGTCGCCATCGTCGCGCGCTCCTCGGGTGTCGCGCCGTCGATCTCGACGCGCGAGATCCAGGCGTCCCAGGCCGTGGCCGCCCGCTCGACGACCTCGTCGAACGACGCGTCGGCGCCGTCGACGCGGATGCTGCGCGCCGCCTGCTCCGCACCGATGGCGCTCGTCGCGGCGCGCACCACGACGGTGCGATCGGCCCCGAGCGCCACCCGCACCCATCCGCGCACGTCGGCGCCGAACCGCGGCAGCATCCCCGAGGCGACGACCGGCCGGTCGAGCTCGGCGTGCAGGTGGTAGGGAGGAGACGGGGCGCGGTCGCCTCCGCGCTCGTCGCGCGTGAGCCCCGTGATCGCACCGTCCGGAGACGCACCGGTGGCGGGGAGCCGGAGCTCGCCGTCGCCGCGGATCTGGTCGAAGACGAGCACCCCCTCCGAGGCACCCTCCGGGAACCGGAACCGCATCAGGACCACGTGATCGGTCGCCGCCAGCTCCGCGTCGATCCCGCCGTCGAGGATCACCCGATAGTGGTGGGGATGGGCGGTCTCGTCGGCATGGTCGAAGGAGAGCGCACGCTCGGCGGGGTCGCCGACGACGGTGCCGTCGGTCCGCGCGAGGGCGGGCATGATCTGGAAAGCCCCGCGCTCGCCCATCCAGGGGCTCGGCAGATGCGACGTGGCGAACGCCTGGATCGCCGGCCTGTTGTCGGGCCCGTTGTCGGCGTGCCAGGCGTACGGCCACCCGATCTCTCCGGCGTCGGTGACCGGGATGCCGCTGACGAACCCGTGCGGGACGCCCACGCTGGGCGCGCAGCCGCCGCGCGAGAGCATGTCGCTGGAGTGGGTGCCCTGCCGGGTGCGGACCCATTCGGACGGCCGTCCGGGGAGCGGGGGCACCGGCGCCAGGGCGACCGCGTCGACCCAGCCGGCGGCGGACACGCCCCCTCGTCCTCTCGCCCGGGGGGCCGTGAACACGAGCTCGACGCGGGCGATCGTGCGCCCCACCGCGGCGTCCAGCCCGACGCGCACCAGATGCCACTGGTCGGGATGGGCCATCGCCCCGACGTGTTGCGCGAGGGGATCGAGCCCGACGCCGTACTGGTCGACGGGGCGCAGCTCGCTCAGCCGCCCGCCGTCCGTGAACACCAGGTCCACCGCGACCGCGTCGGCGAACCACGTGCCCGTCGGCCCCGGAGCCGTGCCCGTCGGGATTGCCGGCCCCGGAGCCGTGCCCGTCGTCGGAGCCGTGGGATCGGTGTCGTCCCCTGTGGCCTGGAGGTCACCACCAGCCCCACGCTCCCGACGACCGGCCCCCTCCTCGGCGCCAACCCCGCCCAGGATCCTCCCGGCGCGCTGGGCCGCCCCTCTCCAGAACCGTCGAGCACGGTCGATCAGGGTCCGGTCGACGAGGGCACGCAGGGCGCACGTGCCCTCACCCCACTCGGGCAGGATCGCGTAGTGAAGCTCCATCCCCGACCGGACCTGCGTACCCACGAGCGCCGGGAACGCGGCCGAGAGGTCGCGCCTGCCCGATCGGGTGACGCCGTAGGGGACCGCGGCGAGAGAGGTGAACCCGACCCCGGGTCGTGCCGCGGGGGCGTGCCGCCGGTCGGGGCCCCGCCGACCGATCCGCCGCCTCATCCGCTCCCCTTTCGCGTGTCTCATCGTAGGCACGGCTCACCCCCGTCGCTCCTAGACTGGGCGACGACGCGCGGCGGCCCCGCGGCGCAGATCGAGAACCACCATGACCCTCTCCCCCGCCGGCATCGCCTTCCGTGATGCGCGCGACCTGCTGCTCCGCCACTCCCACGACCTCGACGCCGCCCGCGAGGGCTTCGCGTGGCCCGACGTGGGCGACCACTTCAACTGGGCCGTGGACTGGTTCGACGGCATCGCCGAGGGGAACCAGCGCGTCGCCCTGCGGATCGCGGAGGAGGACGGCAGCGAGGCCTCCGTCACCTTCGACGAGCTGCGGAGGCGATCGAACCGGGTGGCGAACTGGCTCACCGCCCAGGGCGTCGGCCGCGGCGACCGCGTCATGCTGATGCTCGACAACCGCATGGAGCTGTGGGAGGCCATGCTCGCCATCCTGAAGATCGGCGCCGTGATGCTGCCGACCTCCGTGGTGCTCGGGCCCGACGACCTGGCCGAGCGCATCGAGCGGGCGGACATCCGCGCGGTCATCGCCGATGACACGGATGCCGCCAAGTTCGACGAGCTCGACCCGGGTCTCGTGCGGATCGTCGTCGGCGGCACACGCGACGGGTGGCGGACCTTCGCCGACGCGGACACGGCGAGCGACGCCGCGCCGGGGATCGTCGTCGACTCGACCGACACCTCGATCATCTACTTCACGTCGGGCACGACCTCCCGCCCCAAGATGGTCGAGCACACGCACCTCACCTACCCCGTCGGCCACCTCTCCACGATGTACTGGATCGGCGTGCGCCCGGGCGATGTGCACATGACCATCAGCGCACCGGGCTGGGGCAAGCACGCCTGGAGCCTCTTCTTCGCGCCGTGGATCGCCGAGGCGACCGTCTTCGTCTACAACTACACGCGGTTCGACCCGGTGGCCCTCGCCGGTCAGCTCGACCGCGCCGGGGTGAACACCTTCTGCGCGCCGCCGACGGTGTGGCGCATGCTCATCCAGGCCTCCCTCGAGGAGCGCCCGCGGGCCCTCCGCGAGCTGCTGTCGGCGGGCGAGCCGCTCAACCCCGAGGTCATCGCGACCATCGAGCGCTGGTGGGGCATCCAGATCCGCGACGGCTACGGCCAGACCGAGCTCACCGCGGTCATCGGCAACACCCCCGGGGTGGCCCTGCAGCCCGGCTCGATGGGCCGTCCGCTGCCGGGGAACGACATCGTGCTGATCGACCCCGTCACGGGCCGGGAGTCGGATGAGGGCGAGATCTGCCTGCCGACGATGCCCGTCCGTCCGCTCAACCTCACGCCGGGATACGTCGGAGAGCCGGAACGGACCGCGAAGGTCGAGCACGACGGGCTCTTCCACACGAGCGACGTCGCCACGCGCGACGCCGCGGGGTTCCTCACCTTCGTCGGGCGCACCGACGACGTGTTCAAGGCGAGCGATTTCAAGGTGTCGCCCTTCGAGGTCGAGTCGATCCTCCTCACGCATCCCGCCGTCGCGGAGGCGGGGGTCGTCGGCGCGCCCGACGACGTGCGCCTCAACGTCGTGAAGGCGTACGTGCATCTGAGCGCATCGGCGACGGCGGACGCCGAGACGGCGCGGTCGATCCTGGCGCACGCCCGCGAGCACATGCCGCCCTACATGCGGGTGCGCCGCGTCGAGTTCTTCGAGCTGCCCAAGACCATCTCCGGCAAGATCCGCCGTGTCGAGCTGCGCGAGCGCGAGATCGAGCACGCCGGGTCGCGCATCGAGACGGAGTTCCGCGAGAGCGACTTCCGCGGCCTGAAGGGCTGATCGGCTCCCGGCTCATCGGCTCCCGGCTCATCGGCTCCGTGCTGACCGGTTCCGGACTCCGCCGGCGAGGAGCTCTCCGGCGGTCGCGATGTCCTCCCGGCGACGCAGCCGCCGGAACAGGGTCAGGGAGGCGTCCGCGGGCCAGTCCGGATCCATGTAGGCGCGCGGGAGCCGCGGGTCCACGCGCAAGAGGGCGAGCCAGTCGGCGACGAGCACGGTCCGTGCGGTGACCGGGGGCATCCCGTCCATCGCGTCGTCGCGCGCCCAGCGGTCGAGGAACCGCTCGTGGGCGGACCGGATGCCCGCGATGTCCCAGGCGACCCGCACGACCTCGCTCATCGGGAAGCCGTCGAGCTCCGTCGCCGAGAACGCGTTGACCGACCCGGCCGGCAGCTCGGGCAGGATCGCACCGGTCACATCGGCGAGGTCGACCTTGCCGGGCGCGATCCAGAGACCGTCGCGCAGCACCCCGAAGCCCGACCACGTCAGCGCCGCGCGCAGTCGATGTCGCTGGTCGCGCAGCTGTTCGGGAACGGTGAACGACACGAGGGTCCAGCCCTCGCCCTGCGGATCGAACGGCGCCGATCCGTGCACACGGGCGGATGCCTTGCGCAGCACCGCCGTGCCGTGCGGAGTCAGCTCGAAGCCCACTTCGCGCCCGAGGCGGCGACGCACGAGCAGCCCCGTGCGCACCATCCGATCGAGGTTCGTGCGCACCGCGGAGGGTGCCACGCCCGCGCTCTCGAGCGTTCCGATGAGCGCGCTCGTGCGCACGGGGGCGCGCACGTCGCGGTCGCACACGAACTCGCCGAAGAACGACAGCAGCAGCTGGCGGGGCTTGCGCGCCGGCGCCGGCGCGCCCGGTTCGCTCATGCCGCCGAGGGTCGCACCGCTTCGCCGCGCTTGGCACGCTGGATCTGCTCGTACACGTGCGTGCGGAGCTCGGTGAAGCGCGGCAATGCACGGGTGGTGATCTGGTCGCGCTCCGGGGCGAGGTCGATCGCGAGGTCCTCCTGGACCCACGTGGGCGACTTCGAGAGCACAATCACGCGCTCGCCGAGGTACACCGATTCGTCGATGTCGTGCGTCACGAAGAGGATCGACATGCCGCGCTCGCGGTGGAGCGCACGCACGAGGTCCTCGAGATCGGCGCGCGTCTGGGCGTCGACCGCGGCGAACGGCTCGTCCATGATGAGCACCTCGGGCTGGTAGGCCACGGCCCGCGCGATCGCGACGCGCTGCTGCATCCCGCCGGAGAGCTGCCACGGGTAGCTGCCGGAGGCGTGGTCGAGACCGACCGCGGTGAGCGCGTCGTCCACGAGCCGGTCGCGCTCGGCGCGGCTGAGGCTCTTGTGCTTCAGCGGCAGCTCGACGTTGCCGCGGACGGTCAGCCAGGGGAACAGGCTGCGGCCGTACTCCTGGAACACGAGGGCCATGTTCGGCGGCGGTCCGGTCACGCGGCGTCCGCTCAGCTCGACGGTGCCCGACGTGGGCTTGAGCAGCCCCGCGATGCACTTCAGGAGCGTCGTCTTGCCGCACCCCGAGGGGCCGACGATGCACACGAGCTCTCCCGCGTCCATGCGGAAGCCGATGTCGCCGATCGCCTCGACGTTGCCGGTCGACGACTCGTAGACCTTGCGCAGGTGCTCGACAGTGAGAAGCGTCTCAGGCACGCTCCACCTCCTTGATTCCGTGGTACCAACGAAGAACGCGACGCTCCACGACCGTGAAGACGGTCGCGAGCAGGATGCCGATGAGGCCGAGCAGGACGATGCCGCTCCACATCTCGGCGATGAGGTAGTTGCGCTGGAAGTAGACGATCTTGAACCCCAGACCCGACGACGAGTAGAACATCTCCGAGATCACCATGAGGATCAGCGCGATCGAGAGCGACTGGCGCACGCCCGCCATGATGCGGGGGCTCGCCGCCGGAAGCGTCAGGTAGCGCAGGCGCTCGACCCGCGTGAGGGCGAACGAGCGGCTGGTCTCGGTCATGACGGCATCCGTCGCGCGCACGCCCTCGATCGTGTTGAGGAGCACCGGCCAGACGGCTCCGGCGACGATCACGGCGACCTTCATCCCGTCGTTCGCGCCGATGAGCACCGCGACGATGGGGATGAGCACCGGCGGCGGCACCGCGCGGAAGAACTCGAGGACGGGTTCCAGCAGCTCGCGCAGCCAGCGGGTGAGCCCGACCACCGTGCCGGCGACCACGCCGACGAGGATCGAGAACAGGATGCCGAGGGCGAGTCGTCCGAGACTCGGCAGCACGTCGGTGAGGAACGCGGGTCCGACCCAGGTCGAGACGAACGCCTGGAGGATGGCGGCCGGACCGGGGAAGAACTTCGCCGGAGCGACGGTGGCCGACAGCCCCCAGACGACGAGGAGCAGGATCGGCAGGCCGAGGGCGAACGCGGTGCTCTGCGCCAGCTTCGCCCACACCCGCGACCGCCGTCGCGGGGTGATCACGGTGCTCGTGTAGAGGGTCACAGGACCTCCTCCCCCCGGACGGACTGATGCCAGCGCAGCGAGCGTCGCTCGATGGCGCGGAAGACGAGGTTGACGATGAGTCCGAGCAGGCCCGTCACGACGACGAGCGCGTAGACCGTGGTCCACTGCCCCGCATTCTGCGCCAGCATGATGGTCCGCCCGATCCCGGGGTTGCCGATGAACATCTCGGCGGTGACGGCGAGGATCAGCGCGACGGCCGCGGCGAGGCGCAGACCCGTCATGAGGTAGGGCAGCGCCGTCGGGAAGACCAGGTTGACGATGCGCGATCCGCGGGAGAGTCCGAAGCTGCGCGCCGTGTCGCGCGCGACGGCATCCACGTCGGCGACGCCGTAGAGCACCTGGATGAACACCTGCCAGAAGCTCGCGAAGACGATGATGATGAGCGCCGCCTGGATCTGGTAGCCGTACATCAGCACGGCGAGCGGGATGAGGGCGACCGACGGGATCGGGCGCAGGAACTCGACGGCGGTGTGGGTCGCGCGCCGCAGGAAGGGCACGAGGCCGATCACGGTGCCGAGGACCGTCGCGAGCACCGTCGCGATCAGAAGTCCGATCCCCCAGGCGGTCAGGGTGCGGCCCACGTTGCGCCAGAACTCCATGTCGCGCATCTCCTGCGCGAGCTGGGCGAGGGTGGCGGTGGCGGTCGGGAAGTAGCGGGCGTCCACGATCCCGATCGTCGGGAGCAGCTGCCACGTCAGGAGGAAACCGACGATGCCGGCGACACCCAGGGCGGTCTTGCGCAGCGAGCGCAGCTGCCGCGCGGTGCGCGGGCGCGCCGGTGCGGCGGCGGTCGGGGGGTCGGCGATGGCCATACGCGGGTCCGTTCGGGAAGGCGGTGGCGGGCGTGGAGGAGCGACGCGCGGGCGCGCGCGACGGAGGATGGGTTCGACGGGGCGGTGATCACGCCGTCGCAGGCGGGGAGCGGTGACCGGACGGGCCGGCCGCTCCCCGCCGCGGGGTCACTGCTGCTGGATGAGGCGGGTGTAGTCGGGCTCGGCGGCGATGTAGCCGAACTGCACGGCGAGGGCTCCGAGGTCGGTGATCCCGGCCTTGGACAGGTCCCAGGTGAACGTCGGCAGGGTGATGCCGGCCGCGGCCTCCGCCGGAATCTTGAGGTTCGTCGCGATCGCCTCGCGCACCGCCTCCTCGTTGCCCGACGCCCACTCGAGGGCCTCGGTCATCGCCGCCGCGTACGACGCGACCAGCTCGGGCTGCTCGTCGATGAGCTTCTGCGTCGTGATGTTGGTGAGCACGGTCAGACCCGGGATCGTCGCCTGGTAGGGCTGCACGATCGAGGCGCCGCCGTTGTTGACCACGATGCCGCGGAACGGGTCGGGCGCCCACGCGGCGTCCATCGTCCCGGCTTCGAGCTGGGCGGGGACGTCGGGGAAGGCGACCTCGACGAACTCGATCGTCGAGGGGTCGCCGCCGTCGTCCTGCACGGCCTTGCGGATCGTGAGGTCTCCCGCGGCTCCGATCGTGTTGACCGAGACCTTCTTGCCGGCCAGGTCCGCCGGGCGGGTGATGGCCGAGCCGGCGGGGACGACGACAGCGTTGACGTCGTCGCCGGTGGCGAGGCTGTTGGCGTAGTTGCCGATGATGGCGACTCCGAGATCCTGCAGATCGGCCCGGATCGGCCCGAAGGGCTGGCCGATCGCGAACTGGATGTCACCGCTGAGCAGCGCCGGGATCGCGTTCGCGCCACCCTGCGCGGGCACGACGTCGACCTTCAAGCCGTGCTCGGCGAAGATGCCCTCGTCGATGGCGGCCCACAGCGCGCCGGATTCGGCGATCGGGAGCGCGGCGACGCGGACGGTGGTGAGCTCTCCGGTGGAGTCGCCGCCCCCGGTCGGGCTGGCCGCCGGCGGGGCGGCGGAGTCGGTGCATCCGGTCAGGACGATGGCTGCGGCGGCGAGGACGCCGAGCGTGGCAAGACTCTTCTTCATTGACGGGCCTCTCGTGGTGTGCGGGTCGGCGGCGAGAGATCCCGTGCGGGTCGAGCATCCTCACGCCGTCGTGCTGACGGTCCCATGGTGCGGCGCGAGGAATCGAAAGTCAATACTTTTCAAACGATCGACACGATTATTGTGAATGTCGCGTCGGGCGGGGGCCGCGTCCGTCGCGCTCGCCTCCGCCCGACCGGCGTCGCCGAGGCCGTCGGCGCTCAGTCGAGGCCGGAGCCCCGCGTGGGCTCCTCCTCCCGTTCGAGGCTCTCGTCGGGGTCGACCGACGCGTCGTCGATCTCCGTCACGTCTTCGGCGTCGTCGGCCTGCTGCTCGGCGAGCTCGACCAGCTCCTCTTCCTGCTTCCTGCTCGGCTTCTCTCCGTACACGGGTGCCTCCTTCGTCGTCTGCCCGTCTTGCGGGCGGGGTGTTCCCATCCTGCCGCGGTCGGCGGAGCGGCGCGCGGGCCCGCACGGCGGCGTACCGATGAGCAACCGGCGACTTTGGCCTTCCCGCGCGCAGCGGGTAGGCTGATCACACCTCAGCCGACCGCGTAATTCCGCGTCCGGCGGGGTGCGGGGCTGTAGTTCAATGGCAGAACTTCTGCTTCCCAAGCAGACAGCGCGGGTTCGATTCCCGTCAGCCCCTCCACCTCCACCTGTTCCCTCCCCCGACACGGCCACGCCGCAGGTCTCTACGTCGCGAAAGCAGGCTGGATCCACTGTCGGGTCTCCGGCCGACGAGGCTGCTGCCGGTGCAGCCTGCTTTCGGAACGGGATGCCGAGGCGCCGCCCCTCCGTCCAGACAACAGACGACCCGGCGACCATGATGGACACCATGACCACCGGACAGGATGTCGCCCTCGCATCGGCCTACGGGGACGCCCTCGGCGCCCCGTATGAGTTCATCCCCATCGTGATGCCGCCGCGGGCCATCGAGATGCACGCGAACGAGACGTGGGAACGCGGCGAGTGGACCGACGACACCGCCATGGCGATCCCGATCCTCGAGGCGGCGGCGCGCGGCCTCGACCTGGCATCGGACCAGGCGCAGGGGTACATCTTCCGGCGCTGGATGGAGTGGGCGCTCGTCACGAAGGACATCGGCAATCAGACGGCGCGCGTCATCCGCGACGTGCGCGACCGGGTGCGTCCGTCCGACGACGACGCCGCGGTGGCGGTGCTCGCCCGGGCGGCGGCCCGGCGCGCATTCGAGAGCACCGGGTCGAGCGGCAACGGCTCGCTCATGCGCACGCACGCCGTCGCCATCGCCCTGCAGGATCGCCCCGACGAGGAGATCGCGGCCGTCGCCCGCACCGTCTCCGCCCTGACGCATCCGGGCGAGGACTCCGAGGAGTCCTGCGTGATCTGGACGGTGTCCATCGCCCGGGCGCTGCGCGGCGAGCGCGACGGTGGACTCGAGAGCCGCCTCGCGCCGCTTCCTCCCGAGCGGCGCGGGGTGTGGCGCGATCGCCTGGAGCGCGACGCCGACGCCGACCTCATGCCCTGGGACGTCGCCAACTCCGGCTACAGCGTCGACGCGCTCCGCGCCGCCCGGAGCGCCTTCTCCCACGCGTCGACGACACGCGGATGCGTCGACCTCGCGGTGCGCTCGGGGGATTCGGACACCGTCGCCGCGATCGCCGGCGCGCTCGCAGGGGCCGTGTGGGGACTCGGAGACCTGCCGACCGACGAGGTGGCGATCCTGCACGGTCACCCCGGGCTGGATCGAGATGGCCTCGCCCGCCTCGCGGAGAGCGCTCGACGGTGACCGACCGGGCGGACGTCGCCGCGGTCACGGTCGCCCGAGGGCGGGCGTCGCGTCAGAGCGTGACGGCGGGTGCCGACGCGCCCGTCGGACTCCCGGGCGCGGCAGCGGGCAGCGGCGGGGCGGGCGAGCGGCGGGCGACGTGCCGCCAGACCAGACCGCCGACGAGGATCGTGACGACGGCGCCGCCCATCTCGGCGAAGCCGGCGAGGATCGCGTTGCCCGTCAACGCCGACACGATCGGCGAGGTGCTGTCCCACGCGCCGTGGAGCAGGGCGACTCCGACGTACGTGCCGAGCACCGCCCAGGTGAGGCGGAACCGGCCCGTGCGCGCGGCGCCTGCGAACAGCGCGGCGCCCAGCAGCGAACTCCACAGCACGTGCCCGAACGGCGCGGTGATCCCCCGCTCGAACGCGATGAACGCGGACGTGGCGAGCGGATGCACCCCCTGGTAGAACTCGGTGATGTAGCCCATCGTCTCCAGCACGGCGAAGCCCAGTCCGACCGAACCGCCGACGAACAGGCCATTGCGCGTCGACTTGGCGAACTTCCACCCGACGACCACGATGAGCAGGCCCTTGGCGAACTCCTCGACGAACCCGGCGAGCGCGAGGGAGACCACGCCGTTGCCGCCGTTGGGGTGGTCCTGCGGGATCATCCCGACGAGCTGGTCGAGCGTGGAGCCGAGAGCGAGGGCCAGGGTGCCACCGACGACGGACGCGAACACGAGCTGACTCGCCGTCACGGTGTCCGTCGTCCGCAGCCGGTGCGTCATCACCCACATCAGCGTCGCGGGCACGAGTGCCGCACCGATGAAGATCCAGGCGGGGACGATGATCTCGTTGCGCAGCAGATGCAGGACGACCACCGCCAGGTACACCCATACGAGGAAGCCACCGATCACGAAGGCCGCCGTATGCGTCCTGCGGTGCTCCTTCCGCCGTGGGGGCTGCGTGCGGGCGCGCGGGGTGGCCTTGTCGTCGACGGTGTTCACATGTCCTCCGGTTCGGGGGGTAACCGAGTGTGCTGTCGGGATGACTATGGCAGAGCCGACTCCCGGATGCACGAGATTTCCGTCGCGACCCGCCGAGAACGCCCTCCCGTCCGGGGACGGAAGGGCGTTCGGAGACGAGATCAGCCGGCCGCCACCGCGATCTCGGTCGGTGCGATCCCGAGTTCGCCGGTCGCGACGATCGCGCCGATGCCGAGGTCGACGGCGTGGATGCTCTGCGCGGCGGGCTCCGTGACGTAGGCGGTGCTTCCCGACACGACGATCGCGGGGTGGGGGTCCTGCCACTGCACCGGTCCCTGCCACGGCGCGATCACGGGGATGCTCCGGGTGATCGCTCCCGTGGCGGGATCGAGGACATGGATGGAGCCGTCGGTGGCGAGGATGTAGGCGAGGTCGCCGGGCCCGCGCGCCACGTCGCGGAACGTGTAGCGGACACCCTCGGGCAGCTCCGCCACGCGCAGCGTCGAGGCGTCGGTGTCGATGAGGGCGACGGCCGACAGCAGGTATCCCTCCGCATCGCGGTCGCTCTTGTAGTCGCCGACGACCAGGGGGCTCGTCTCGCTCACGTAGGCGTTCCCCATGCGCCCGTAGGGCTGGTCGGGGGCGTCGAGCTTGACGACGGCTCCGTCGCGGTAGACGAGGGCTCCGTCCTCGCAGCCGAAGACGACGGCCTCGTCCTTCGCCGTCCCCTCGCCGTGGATGCCCGGGCACGCGTCGCTCTGGACCACCGGCGCCCCGGAGGCGTCCGACACGGCGATGCCGGTGCGACCGGCCGCCCCGCCGACGGTCGTGAGGAAGGTGCCGTCCTCGAGCACGACGGACACGCCGTGGTGGGCCTCGACACCGGGGATCACCGTCACCTCCGGCAGCACGCCGGGCGATGCGGCGAGCGCCGCGGTCTCGAACACGGTCGTGTCGCTCGTGCCGTCGGCGTAGAGGATGGTCTTCCCGCCGTGCCGGACGACGTGGCCCGCCTTCTCCGCGGGGAAGACGACATCGGTGAGCACCGGCTCGCCCGCGCCGCCCGCCCCCGTGTCGAGGACCTGGAAGCCGCGACTCGTCGTGACCATGACGTGCCGGTCGTCACCGGCGGGGTTGAGGCGGGTGAACTCCTCCGTGGCGACATCGGCGACGGTTCCGAGCGTGTCGGCGTCGAGAACGCGGATGCCGCCCGCGTAGGAGACGGCGATCCTCGCGCTCGCCGCGGGGCCCGCGGCCGTCGCGTTCACGGTCGGTTCGGGTGATGCGGTGCCGCCGGGTGCCGCGCATCCCGCCATCGCGACGACGACTCCGACGGCGAGGGCCGCGACGGCGGTCCGGCCGGACGGGGATCTGTGCATGGGACGTCCTCTTTCTCTTCTTCTTTCGGGGGCGGTCGCTCAGGGCGAGAGACCGCGGGCGATGCGCTCGGTGTTGACGCGCATCATGGTCAGGTAGTCGGGCGCCTCGCCGTCGGCGTCGGTGAGCGACTCGGTGTACAGGTCGACGACGTCGACCTGGAGATCTGCCTCCTCGGCGAGCGCCCGGACCAGCCGGTCGGGCGCGGAGGACTCGGCGAAGATCGTGCGGACGCCCGTCCTCTCCATCGCGGCGACGAGGTCGGCGAGGTCGGATGCCGAGGGGGCGGCCAGCGTCGTCCCGCCCGGGATCGCGGCCCCGACGACGGAGAAGCCGTACCGATCGGCGAGGTATCCGAAGACGTGGTGATTCGTCACGAGCGCGCGCTGCGCGGGCGGGACGGCTTCGAACGCGGCGACCATCTCCGCATCGAGCTCCCGCAGCCGGTCGCGGTAGGCGTCGGAGCCCGCCCGCACGCGGGCGGCGTCGATGCCGGGGGTGGCGGCGAGCACGGGTTCCAGCGCATCGACGACCGTGCGCATCCGCGCCGGGTCGGTCCAGAAGTGCGGATCCGGTGCACCCGCGGCATCCCCGTCCGTGTACGCGAGGACGTCGATCGCCTCACCGGCGACGAAGGTGCGCGCGCCCTCCCGCGTCGCGGCGTCGAGGTGCTTCTGCAGCCCTTCCTCCAGCCCCAGCCCGTTGGAGACGAGGAGGTCCGCCGAGCGCAGCCGCGCGGCCTCGCGTGCGGAGATCTCGAACGAGTGCGGATCGGCGTTCGGCTTCATGAGAACGAGCACCTCGGCCTGGTCGCCGACGATCTCACCGACGACGTCGCCGAGGATGTTGGTCGACACCACGACGAGCGGGCGGTCGGGCGAGGCGGTGCCCGCGCACCCGGCGAGGCCGGCCCCGGCGACGAGGGCGACCACCGCGGCGAGTGCGGCGGAGAGTCCGGTGCGGCGACGGATCCGGTCCATCTCAGCGCCCCGTCTCGGCGACGAAGGACGGGGGCGCGGCCGTGTCGAACGTACGGGCGATCCGCGCGCCGTCGGCGACGTCGATCTCGTACACCCGCGAGCGGTCCGGCGCCGCGAGGTACGCGCGCCGGTCGTCCGCGAGGAGCGCGGAGGGCGGGCCGCCCGCCGCCCCGGATGTGAGGGGTTCGGTGACGGCCAGGACCGCACCCCCGCCGGCGCCGTCGAGGACGAAGAGCCGTCCGTCGGTCGCGAGCGCGAGGACGTGGTCGGCCTCGTCGTCGACCGCCGTGACCGCCGCGAGCGGGGCGGGCGCGGGGAGCAGCGTCCACGAGCGGGCACGGGTGTCGAGCAGCCAGACGGCCTCCGACCCGGCGAGCGCCGCGACGACGGGGCGCCCCTCCCGGTTCGCGAAGCGCGTCGCCGCCGGCGCCGTGCTCCCGTCGGGGTACGGGATGCGCTCAATGGTCAGGGACCCCTCCGTCACGCTCGCCAGCAGAGCGCCGTCCGCGCACCCGACGACCGCTCCGACCCGCGTGGTGATGGTGCCGGACGCGGACCGGCACTGCTCCACGACGCCGGTGGGCGAGCCCGTCTGCGTGTAGGCCGCGACGCGGTCGGGCTCGCCGTCCTGCGCCTCCGTCACGAGCGCGAAGGGCCCGACGGGCACGACCATGCCGGGGTGCGGCGCCCCCGAGGTGCGGAAGCGCTCGATCAGCTCGCCGCGGGAGAGGGCCTCCGTGTCCAGCAGGACGGCCTCCCCGGAGCCCGCGAAGAACACACCCGTCGACCCCGAGGTGGACTGCGTGGTCGTCGCGACGGCGACGGGGCCCTCGCCGGCCACCGAACCCAGGCTGCGCGGCTCGGCGCGGTAGTAGTGGAAGTGGTCGACGTGGTCCCACGTCCACCGGCCGCTGTCGACGACGTCGAGCCCGGTGTCGGTGCCCACGAACAGGTATCGGCCGTCGCTGTGCATCGACGAGGGCCGGCCGATCTCCCCGAGGTCCTCGACCGACTCGTCGAGCAGGTCGAGCTGTGTCACCCCTCCCGAGGGCTCGATCATCGCGAGGGCGAGCGGAGGCTCGGGGAGTTCCACGGCGTCCGCGCGGGCGCCGTGCGCGTCGCCCGCCGAGGTCTCCTCGATCGGATCGGCGTCACCGCCCGTGCCGCAGCCGGCGAGCAGCGCGCTCGAGAGCGCGAGGGCGAGGAGGGTGGGGAGACGGGAGGACACGGGGGCCTTTCGATGTGTGCAGCGCACGGGGCGGGCAGGGGCGTGACAAGGGGTGCCGGGGCAGGTGGTCGATGGGATGCGATGGCCGATCAGGCCGGGGGGACGGCCGACCGAGGGACCGCGATCCGGGGGCCGACGCGTCGAGCGGAGCGGGCGAGCCAGGACAGCCCGGCGAGCGCCATGGCCGACGCCGCGACGGTCGCGCCGGCCGCCGTCGCGGCGTACCAAGAGACGTAGAGACCGATGACGACGGCGAGGACGCCGAGGGCGCTCGCGAGCACCATGCGCGTCGGGATGCGTGTCGTCCACTGCGCCGCCGCGACGGCGGGCGCCAGCAGGAGGCCGACGACCAGGAGCGAGCCGACGGCCTGGTACGACGCGACCACGGCGAGGGTGACGAGGCCGACCAGGACGCCCTGCGCGAGCCGTGGTCGCAGGCCGAGGGTCGCGGCGACGCGCGTGTCGATCGCGAGGACCACGAGGGACCGGTGCGCGCACGCGGCGACCGCGAGCCCGACGGCGGTCGCCCCCGCCAGGACGACCAGGTCGCCGGGGCCGATCGCGAGGATCTCTCCGAAGAGGATCGCGGAGACGTCCGTCGCGAAGCTCCCCGAGTGCGACACGATGATGACGCCGAGCGCGAGCATCGAGACGAAGAGCATCCCGATGCTCGTGTCGTACGAGAGGCGTCCACGTCGCTGCAGCAGGCCGACACCGACGCTCATCACGACGGCGCTGAGCGAGCCGCCGAGCAGGACCGGGAACCCCGCGACGGTCGCGAACGCGACCCCCGGCAGCATCCCGTGCCCGAGCGCCTCGCCGAGGAACGCCATGCCGCGGATGACGACCCACGTGCCCACGACGCCGCAGAGCACCGCGACCAGCGCACCCCCGATCAGCGCGCGGGCGAAGAACTCGGTCGCCAGCGGCACGAACGGGGAGTCGGAGAAGGTCACGGTGCTCGACAGTAGCTTTATTGAGAACGATTCTCAAACTCGTATACTGGACCCATGACCTCCCTCCCCGCGGTGCGCCCGATGGACGCCGTCGCGGCGCGTCTGCGCGGCGTCGGCGTCTCCTTCCGAGGTGTCCCCGCGATCCTCGACGTCGATCTCGACGTCGAGGTCGGGGAGCTGACGGTGATCACCGGACCCAACGGAGCCGGCAAGTCGACCCTGCTGGAGGTCATCGCAGGAGCCCGGGACCCCTCCGTCGGAGGTCACGTCGCCGCGCCGGAGGCGGTCGCCTTCGTCCCGCAGCGCGCTCAGGTGCCCGACGGCCTGCCGGTCACGGTCCGGGACATCGTCCGCGCGGGGACCTGGGGGCGACGGGGACCGCGCGTCCGTCGGCGCGCCGATCGACGGCGCGTCATCGCCGAGGCCATCGACCGGATGGACCTCGGCGCTCTCACGGACCGTCCGTTCGGCGAGCTCTCCGGCGGGCAGCGCCAACGGGCGCTGCTCGCGCAGGCCCTCGCCGGGCGCCCGCGGCTGCTGCTGCTCGACGAGCCGACGACGGGGCTCGACCGCGCGAGCAGCGCGCGCATCCGCACCGTGATGCGTGACGAGGCGGACGGGGGCGCCGCAGTGGTCTGCGTCTCGCACGACGCCGCGGTGATCGGCGACGCGGACCGCCGGGTGTCGATGGACGGCGGACGGATCGTGGCCGTCACCCGGTCCTGAGCGGGACGCGCCTCCTCGGTCGATCGTCAGGTCGGGGTGGCAGGATGCCACGGGTGGGCAGACGACGGACGCGACGCAGGCGCGGGCGTCCGCGTGGGCGCGCGGCGGTCCTCCGACGGCGCCGCGCCGCCGCCCTGGCGATAGCCGCGGTGCTCGTCGTGGCGGTCGGCATCGGCGGGTTCGCCCTCGTCCAGGCCGCGAACGCCGCCGTGCGGTGCGCGGTGTTCGCGGACTACGACGCGGAGCAGCTCGACAACGCCCGGACGATCATGGCCGCGGGCAGGGATGCCGGGCTGTCGACCCGGGACGAGACGCTGGCGGTCATGACCGCGATGGGCGAGTCGGGCCTGCGCAATCTGGACTACGGCGACTGGGAGACGAGCGGGGTCCGCAACCCCGACGGCACGCCCACGACCTCGATCGGCCTGTTCCAGCAGCAGGACGGCTGGGGCACCCGCGAACAGCGGCTCGATCCGCGCACCGCGGCGTCGCTGTTCTACGGCGCCCTCGTCGAGGAGGTGCCGGAGCCGGAACGCTCCCGCCTGGAGCCGACGATCGTCGCACACCGCGTGCAGATCAATCGCGACCCGCACCACTACGCGCCGTACTGGCCGCGCGCGCAGGAGCTCGTGACCGCGATCGACGACGCGCAGCTGTTCGACTCCTGCCGCTGAGGATGCCGGGGCTCAGGCGACGGGCTCGGCCGGCCGCCTCGCCCGGCTCGCCGCGCGCACGGCGCCGACGGAGGCCGCGATGACCAGTGCGATCCCGGCGACCTCGAGCCAGGAGAGCTCCTGACCGAGCAGGACGAAGCCGGCGAGTGCGGCCGTCGCGGGAGCGAGACTCATCAGGATGGCGAAGGCGGAGGCGGCGAGGCGGCGCAGCGCGATGAGCTCGAGCGCATAGGGGAGGGTCGAGGACAGCAGTGCGACGGCCGCCCCGAGGCCGAGGATCTCGGGGCGCAGGAGCACGGCGCCGGCATCCAGCACGCCGAACGGCAGGGCGGCGATCGCGCCCACCGTCATGGCGAGCGCGAGCCCCTCGAGCTTCGGGAACGCCGCTCCCACGCGAGCCGAGGAGAGGATGTAGAACGCCCACGCGGTCGCCGCGAGCAGGGCGAACACCACCCCGAGCGGATCGAGCCGGTCCCAGCCCCCGCCCCCGAGCGCGACGACGCCCGCGAGCGCGAGCGCAGCCCAGGCCCACGCCGAGGCGCGGCGGCTCGCGACGATGGAGAGCGTCAGCGGCCCCAACACCTCGATCGTGACCGTGACGCCGAGGGGGAGTCGCTCGAGTGCGAGGTAGAACGCGCCGTTCATCAGCGCCAGCACGAGCCCGAACCGGATGACCGCGGCCCCGTCGCCCCGCCCGTGTCCCCGCAGTCGCGGGCGGGCGACCGCGAGCAGGATCACCGCCGAGAACACGAGCCGGAGCATGACCATGCCGAGGGGGCCCGTCTGCGGGAACAGCAGAACGGCGATCGAGGCCCCCACCTCCTGACACGTCAGGCCCGCCACCACCAGCACGACCGCCGATCCCGCACCGCCCGCACGTTCCGGCGGCGAGGCCGCCGAGGTCACGGGAGAGGGCAGACGGCGGTGCCGGCGATCTGACCGGCCATGTCGTCGACCGTCCAGGGCAGACCCGCCGCGGGCGCGGTCTGGCCCGCCGCGGCAGGGATCTTCGAGGCGATCGCCGCGAGCTGCCAGGCGAGGCTCCGCACGAGGACGTCGGACGCGCGCGAGTTGTTGAGCGTCACGACGACGGTCATCCCCGTGTTGCGATCGGCGAAGGCGGCCGTGAGATGGCCGAGGGTCGCGCCGTACTGTCCGATCAGGGTGCCCGCCTGGTAGGCCCCGCCCGTCGCGGTGAACCAGCTGGGCGCGTCCGGCGTCGCCGGCAGCGGGTCCCCGAAGCGCGCCGGAGCGTCGTAGGCACGGGCGCCCATCGCGAGCGCCTGGGTGTACCGGCCGAGATCCCGGAGGTCGGAGACGACGCCCGCCGCGGTGAAGCCGGCGCTCGGGGAGAGCGGCCCGACCTCGACCGGAGCGGCGCACGCGGGCTTGCCGTCCTCGCCGTCGGGCGTCCAGAGCCCCGCGATGTCGGTGGGCGGCGCCGTGGGCAGCGAGCTGGCGGGCATCCCCATGGGGGTGAACACGAACTCCTGGAGCAGATCCGCCGCGGGCCGGTGGGAGGCGCGTTCCAGGGCGAGTCCGAGCAGGACGTAGCCGGTGTCCGAGTCGGCGAACACCGTCCCGGGAGTGCCGGTCGTGGTGACGCCGGTGCCGTAGGCGAGAAGCTCACGCGGCTTCCATGAGCGTTCCGGCGTCGCGGCGAAGCGGGGGGCGAGCGACGGACCGAAGGGCGCGAGCCCCGCGGTCGAGTCGCACAGCTGCTCGAGGGTCAGGCTCTCGTGCCCGGGGATGCCCGACACGTACTGGCCGACCGGGTCGTCGAGCCCGACGGTCCCCTGCGCGGCGAGTCCGTGCAGGACGTCGCAGGTCATCGCCCGCGTGACGCTCCCGACGGTGAACGCGGCGTCCGTCGACGTCGCCGCGCCGTCGGGCGCCACGGCTCCGGTGCCCGCCACCCAGCTGCCCGCCCACGGCGCCCAGACGCCGACCAGCGCGCCGGAGGCACCGGACGCGGCGACGGCACGGTCGACCGCGGCCTGCAGCTGTTGCTGGGCCTCGGCGGGGAACGATCCGTCGACCTGCGCGGGGAGGTCGAGATCGCCGGACCGTTCCGGCGAGCACGCCACGACAGAGGCGGCGACCGCGATCGCGAACACTGCCGCAGCGAACCGGCGCATGCGATGCGGTCGCGTCATTCCCATCCCCCGGTCCTCCCCCTACAGCGTAGAGGACGATCTCCGAGCCCCTTGGCCGCCCGGCCCCACCGCTAGACGAAGGTCGCAATCAATAGGGTGGGACTCATGCCGCACACCTTCGACGACGCCACGCTCACCGGCGTCCTGGGCCACATGAACCGCGACCACTCCGACGACAATCTGCTCATCGCGCGCGCCTTCTCGCCCATCCCGGACGTGATCTCGGCGACGATGACGACCTTCGACGGCTCCGCAGGGCAGTGGCACGTCGTGACCGCCGACGGCGCCGAGGACGTCATCCGCGTGCCGTGGCCGGGCGGTGAGATCACCGAGCGCCCCGAGGTCCGCCGCGAGATCGTGGCGCTCTACGACGCCGCGTGTGCGCGCCTGGGCGTCGACGCCCGCCCGCACGACTGAGGACGGCCCCGGACCGGCGCGGTGTTGACACCGCGCCGCCTCCTCGGGATAATTGCGCCGCGGGGCTTCCCAGCCCCGTGAGGATTGTTACTGCTCGGCAGGCGAGACCTCCACCGCGTGATCGCGGTGCGAGGTCTTTTTGCGTTTCCGGGGCCCGAATCCCGGGCCGGGCAGGCGAGACTTCCGGTCATCCAATGAAGGAGAATCCCGTGGCACACACGGACACGGATGCGTCTCTCGCCCGAACCGTCGGCGACCTCGTCGGCGGCCCCGAGAACGTCGCCTCGGTGCACAACTGCACCACCCGCCTGCGCTTCGTCGTGCGCGATGAGAGCAGGGTCGACTTCGACGCCCTCGCCGACACCCCCGGCGTCCTGCAGGCCGTGAAGGCCGGGGGCCAGGTGCAGGTCGTCATCGGCACCCACGTCGACCGCGTCCGCGACAGCCTCGTGCGTCTGCCCGGCTGGGCCGCGCTCGACGAGTCGCAGGCCGCGACCGGCGGCACGCGCCGCCCCCTCGACGCCGTGTTCGACTTCCTCGGCGCGACGTTCCAGCCGCTGATCCCCGCCATCACCGGTGCCGCCCTCGTGCAGGTGCTCGTGCTCCTGCTCACGCAGTTCGGGGTCCTGCCCGCCGACAGCCCCACCGCCGCGGTCCTCACGGCCGCGGGCAACGCGGTGTTCTACTTCCTGCCGCTGTTCGTCGCCTTCACCGCGTCGCGCAAGCTCGGCGCCAACCCGTTCGTCGGCGCGGCGGTCGCCGCGGCGCTCCTGCACCCCGCGTTCACCGCCATCGGCGAGCAGGGCTCGCAGGTCCAGGCGTTCGGTCTGCCGCTCTTCCTCTACTCCTACGCCAGCTCGATGTTCCCGGCCCTGCTGATGGCGCTCGCCCTGGCCGGCCTCGACCGCCTGCTGAAGAGGGTCCTGCCGCGCGCCCTGCAGCAGGTCTTCGTCCCGACCCTCGAGCTGCTGCTGCTCGTGCCGCTGACCGCCCTCGTCTTCGGACCGATCGGCGTGGTCGTCGGCAACGGGATCGGCGAAGCGCTCGCCTGGCTGAGCACGAACGCCCCCTTCGTCTTCTACGTGCTCGTGCCCGCCCTGTGGATCTTCCTCGTCGCGATGGGCATCCACTGGGCGCTGATCTCGATCGCCCTCGTCGAGCTCGCCTCCGGCAGCAGCGTCATCCTCGGCGCGGCCTTCGGCTACCAGTACTCGATGTTCGGGGTGGCGCTCGGCATGCTCATCCTCACCGCGCGTCAGCGCAACCGGAAGCTGCGCGACACGGCGGCCGCCGCGACGATCTCCGTCGGGATCGGCGGGATCACCGAGCCGACGCTCTACGGCCTCGTCCTCCCCTACCGGCGGGTGCTCGTCATCGAGATGATCGGCGCCGCGGCGTCCGGCCTCGTCCTCGGCGTCTTCGGCGTGCACGCCATCGGGTTCAGCCCGGCGCCGATCCTCGCCCTCCCGCTTCTCGAGCCCGTCATCGGCGCCGTCATCGCGCTGATCGTCGGGCTCGCGGTGCCGGTCGTCCTGCTCCAGGTGTGGGGGTACCAGAAGCGCGGCGCGACGGCGGTCGCGACCGACGAGGCGGCGGATGCCGCGGCTCCCGCCGCCGGCGCGGGCTTCCGCGGGCTTGTGGGCACCGGAGTGCGGGCGGGCACCCTCACGGTCGGCGCGCCGATCGCGGGCACCGTCGTCCCGCTCGCCGACGTCGCCGACCCGATCTTCTCCGGCGGCCTGATCGGCCCCGGCGTCGCGATCGCGCCCGACTCCGGACGCGTCGTGGCGCCGGTCGCGGGGACCGTCGTCGCCGCGCCGGCCAGCGGCCACGCCATCGGGCTGCGCGCCGACGACGGCACCGAGCTGCTCATCCACGTGGGGATCGACACCGTCACGCTGCAGGGCCGGCACTTCACCGCGCATGCCGCGCAGGGGGAGCGGGTGGAGGCCGGGCAGCTGCTCCTCGAGTTCGACGCCGCGGCGATCACCGCCGCCGGGCACTCCCTCCTGACCCCCGTCATCGTGACGAACCTCGGGAGCGACCAGCGGGTCGACCTCGGGGCACCCGGCCCGGCCGCCGAAGGCGACCCCCTGTTCACCGTCCGCCCCGCGGCATGAGCCGCCGGCTCGAGCGGGGCGGCCGGCCCGAACCGGCCGCCCCGTTCGGGCCGGTCCGCCGGCGGCAGCCGGCGACCTCACGGGAGTTCCGATGCGCACCATCACCAAGATCTTCAACAACAACATCGTCAGCGCCGTCGACGCGGAGGGCGAGGACGTCATCCTCGTCGGAGCCGGCGTCGGCTACCTCGCCGGCAAGGGCGAGGCCGTCGACGAGACCCGCGTCGAACGGGAGTTCCATCTCACCGGCGCGCTGCGCAGCGGCGCTTTCCGGGTCCTGCTCGACGTGCCCTTCCCGGTGCTGAGAGCGACGACGCGCGTCTCGGAGATGCTCGCCCAGACCTACGGCGTCGAGCTGCCCCCGGCCGTCGAGGTCGGACTCGCCGATCACCTCGCCCAGTCGATCCGGCGCATCGACGACGGGATCCCCCTCTACAACTCGATGCTGTGGGAGACGAAGATGACCTACCCCACCGAGTTCGCGATCGCCCTGCACGCCCTCGACATCGTCCACGAGGAGCTCGGCCGCAAGCTTCCGCTCGACGAGGCCGGGTTCGTCACGCTGCACCTCGTCAACGCGGGGCTGATCGGCGATCCGTCCCGCGCGATGACCCTCAGCACCACGATCCGCGCGATCATCGAGATCGTCCGGGACGACCTCGGCATCGACGTCGACGGGTCGACGACGGCGAGCGCGCGCTTCCTCACCCACATCAAGTTCGTCGTGCAGCGCCTCACCCGGCACCGGGCCCACCACGGCGCCGCCGACGACTACTACCAGGCGCTCATCGCCGACAATCCCGCCGTCTACGCGTGCGCCACGCGGATCGGCGCCTACCTCGACGCCTCGTTCGCCGCGGGGGTGACGGACGAGGAGCGGATCTATCTGCTCCTGCATCTGATCACCCTCCGCGACGAGCAGCAGCGCGCCGCCGACTGATCCGGAGGAGACCCATGACCCGCCTCATCGTCCAGGCCGACGACATCGCCATCACCCACGCCACCACCCTGGGCATCCTCGACGCGATCGACGACGGCATCGTCCGCGCCACCGGCATGTTCACGAACCGGCCGGACGCCCCGTTCGCCGCCGCCCGGCTGCGCGAGCGGCGGGCCGTCGACGTCGGTCTCGACGTCAACTTCGTGACCGGACGCCCCCTGCTGCCGCCCTCCGCCGTGCCGGGTCTCGTGACCGGCACGGGCGCGTTCCGCAGCTCCGGCGAGATCCGCACCCGGTACGGCGTCGTGGGCGGCGACGCCGTGTTCACCGAGTTCGCCACCGAGCCGTTCGATGCGGGCGAGGCGCTCGCCGAGGGCCGGGCACAGGTGGCACGGTTCGTCGATCTCATGGATCGCCCGCCCGCCTACCTGCACCACCACTCGCTCGTCTCGCCCGTGACCGACGAGGTCGTCCGCACGCTCGCGGCGGAGCTCGGCGTGCCGTTCGTCGACGACCTCTACCGCACCGGTGGCCTGCCGCTCCTGCCCAACGACTGGTACGCGAAGCCGTTCCCCCTCGAGGCGCAGGCGGAGGCGGACGCCGTAGGGGCGATCGACCGACTGCTGCCCGAGATCCTGCGTCACGAGCTGAGCCTGCTGATCGTCCACCCCGGGTACGTGGACGCCGAGCTCCTCGCCCTCAGCACGTACTCCGTCATCCGCGCGCGCGATCTGGAGCTCGTCACGTCTCCCGCGGCGCAGGCCGCGCTGCAGGAGAACGGCGTCGAGGTCGTGGGCTTCACGGACGCGGGGATCTTCGTGGAGGCGGTTCTCACCGAACCTTCAGTTTAGGTGAGCCTTAGTTTCAGCTATGCTGAGGGTCATGACCGACGTCACCTCCTTCTCGACCGCTCTGCGCGAGCGCTCCCGCGCCGCCCATTCCGGCAGCGAGCACGCCGGGTTCATGGCCGATCTGATGCGCGGGCGCGGCACGCGCGAGGACTACGTCGCCCTCGTGGCGCAGCACTGGTTCATCTACGACGCGCTCGAAACGGCCGCCGCGAAGATGGAGGACGACCCGGTCGCCGCGCGCTTCATCACCCCGAAGCTCACCCGCCTGCCCGCCCTCGAAGCGGACCTGTCGTACCTCATCGGCGACGACTGGCGGGAGCGGATCGAACCGCTTCCGACGACGCAGCGCTATGTGTCCCGCATCCGCGAGGTCGCGGACGGCTGGCCCGGCGGCTTCGTCGCGCACCACTACACGCGCTACCTCGGCGACCTGTCGGGCGGCCAGTTCATCGGCAGGCTCATGGCGCAGCAGTTCGACCTGGGCACGAACGGGATCGGCTTCTACGTCTTCGACGAGATCGCCGACCCCGCCGCGTTCAAGGACGTGTACCGCGACCAGCTCGACGCCGCCCCCTGGGATGCCGCGGAAGCGGAGCGCGTCATCGACGAGGTCCTGTACGCGTACCAGCTCAACACGGACCTGTTCGTCGATCTCGCCATCGCCAAGGCCGCCCGCGCGGCCTGACCGGCCGCATCCGCGGTCAGAAGCCGGATGCCCGCACCGCGGCCATGAACCTGCGCACGTCGGCGTCGACCAGGATGTCGCTCGGCCGCAGCGGCCGGGTCAGATACAGTCCGTCGAGCGAGGTCAGCCGCGACAGGGCCACGTACGTCTGCCCCGGCGCGAAGGCGCCCGAGCCGAGGTCGATCACGGCGCGGTCGTAGGTCTTGCCCTGCGACTTGTGGATCGTCACCGCCCACGCGAGCCGCAGCGGGAACTGCGTGAACTCCGCGACGATGTCGCGCGTGAGCTTGCGCGTCGCGGGGTCGTACGCGTAGCGGAACCTCTCCCACACGGCGGGCTCGACGTCGTGCTCCTCGCCGTCGAGCTCGACCCGGACCGTCCCGCCGGCGATCCGGGTGACGGTGCCGATCGATCCGTTGACCCAGCGCGGCCCGTCGCCGCCGTACCCGATGTCGTTGCGTAGGAACATCACCTGCGCCCCCACCTTCAGCTGCAGCTCGGTGTCGGCGGGGTACCCGGCATCGCCCCGCCCGAAGTCCCCGGAGATGTCCGCCCGCGCCGTCTGGACCGGACCGGCGAGCGCGTCGAGGTGCCGCTGATTGATCCGGTTGACGATGTCGTTGCGCGTGGCGAGGGTGATGATCGGGGGCTCGCCGTCGACCGGCTCGGGCACGGGGCGGGCGCCCGCGGCGTTGAGCGTCGCGGCGATGTCGGCCGTGACCACGCCGTAGCGCACGGCGTTGAGCATGGCCTTGAACCCGTCGTCTGCCTGACGATGGATCTCGCGCAGCTCCCGGATGTTCAGGGGCGCCCCGACCCGGCCGAGATCGAGCAGTCCGTCGGAGCGGATGGCGCCGCCGTCCGGCCGCGGGCCCGCCCACACCTGGGCGTCGAAGAACCAGAACGAACGGTAGTGGTCGTCGACGTACCGCCGTTCGTCGCCGCGCGGCGGCACCGGAGAGAGCTGGTACGGGTCGCCGAACATGACGATCTGCACGCCGCCGAACGGCTCCGACCGGCGCCGCCGCGCCTGCCGGAGCGAGCGGTCGATGGCATCCATCACGTCGGCGTTCACCATCGAGATCTCGTCGATCACGAGCGTGTCGATCGCGTTGAGGATCTTGCGCGCCGGCTCGGGCTGCTCGAGCTCGCTGTCGGCGATGAGCCCGATCGGCAGCCGGAACAGGGAGTGGATCGTCTGCCCCTCGACGTTGAGCGCGGCCACCCCGGTCGGCGCGCAGACGGCGATCTGCTTGTCGGTGTTCCACGCGAGGTGCTGCAAGAGCGTCGACTTGCCCGTACCGGCCCGACCCGTGACGAACACGTGCTCGCGGGTGTCCTCGATGAGGCGGAAGAGCTCCTCCTGCTCACGCGACAGAGAGGGGATGCTCACCGACACCATGCTAGCCATCAGGCTCGGTTTCCTAGACTGGGTCCGTGCAGACGGTGGATGAGGGCGCGGCGGGGGATGCCGCACCGCGCCCCCGACGTCCCCCACGCCGCCGTCGCCGCTCGCTCGGTGTCGATCTCGCCGCCCTGACGATCGTGGGCGTGCTGCTCGCCGGAGCCCTCACGGCGACCGGGATCGTGCTCTATCGCGACCTGTACAGCCCGTCCGCCTTCGTGTCGCGCTACCTCGACCTCCTCAGCCACCGTCAGGCCGCCGAGGCGCTCGCCCTGCCCGGCGTCTCGGTGGACTCCTCGCAGCTGCGCGCCTCGGGGCTGCCGGTCGACGCCAGCGAAGCGCTGCTGCGGCGGGACGCCCTGGGCCAGCTCACCGACGCGACGGTCGAGGACGCGGTCGAGGGCCCCGACGGCATCACCACCGTGACGGTGCGCTACTCCGCCGGACCGCACGAGGCGAGGACGCGCTTCCAGGTGGAACGCGCCGGATGGGTCGGCGTCGCCCCGACGTGGCGCTTCGCGTCGAGCCCCCTCGCGGCGATCGACCTCACCGTGCGCGGCGCGCGCCAGTTCTCGGTGAACGGGTTCGAGGTGGACACCCGGCAGGTCTCCCCCGCCGGAGTGAACGCCGACCCGCTGGTCCCGGTGTCGCTGCTGGTGTTCTCGCCGGGCCTGTACTCGATCTCGATCGACACGCCGATCGCCGCGACGCCCGGGGTCGCCGTCCTCTCCGACACCCCGCAGGCGAGCATCCCCGTCGACGTGGAGGCGTCGGCGACGGAGAAGTTCCGGCAGGCTGTGCAGGATCAGGTCGAGACCTTCCTCACCGCGTGCGCCACGCAGGACGTGCTGCAGCCCACCGGGTGTCCCTTCGGCCTGGTCGTGCAGAACCGGATCGTCAGCCCGCCGACCTGGTCGATGGTGCAGCAGCCCGAGGTCGCCCTCGTGCCGGAGGGGGCGGACTGGCGCATCCAGCGCGCGGCCGCGGCCGCCCACATCGACGTCGAGATCAGGTCGATCTACGACGGCAGCGTCCGTCATCTCGACGAGGCGGTGCCGTTCTTCATCGGCGGCACCGTGACGATCCTGCCGGACGGCACCGCGTCCATCCAGGTCACCGACGGGTCCTGACCACCCGGGCGTCCGGCCTCAGCGGTGCGAGCGGGCGTCGCGAGCGGCGAGGTCCGCGAGCCGCGCGTTGTACTCGTCCAGTTCGGCGTCGCCCGTGCGGTCGGCGTGACGGTCCGAGCGCCGCTGCGCACGCTCGTCCGACCGGCTCCACTGGATGGCGACGGTGATCGCCAGCACGAGCGTCGGGATCTCTCCGATCGACCAGGCGATGCCGCCGCCCGTGTACTGGTCGGCCAGCGGGGCCTCGCCCCACGTCCGGCCCATCGAGCCGAACCACTCGGCCACGAACAGGCCGGTCGACATCATGATCGCGATGCCGAAGAACGCGTGCATCGCCATGACCCCGATGAGGGTCAGCAGGCGGAAGGGGTACGGGAGGCGATAGGGAACCGGATCGATGCCGACGAGCGACTGCACGAACAGGTAGCCCGAGATGAGGAAGTGCGCGATCATCCACTCGTGTCCGAGGTGGTCGTACAGGCTCCACCGGAACAGGTCGGTGTAGTAGAACGCCCAGAGCGACCCGATGAACATCCCCGCGGCGAACAGCGGATGCGTGATCACGCGCGCGAACGGCGTGTGCACGCCCCACAGGATCCACTCGCGCCCGCCCCGCGTGCCGTCGGTGCGCTTCGCGATGGCGCGCGAGGCCAGGGTCACCGGTGCGCCGAACACGAGCAGCATGGGGATCGCCATCGACAGCAGCATGTGCCCCACCATGTGCATGCTGAACAGGTAGTCCTGGTACGCATTGACCGAGCCGTTGGTGACCCACAGCAGCGCCGCGAGACCGCACAGCCACAGGATGGTGCGGTAGATCGGCCATCGGTCGCCCCGGCGGTGCAGGCGCCACACCCCGGCGAGGTAGAAGAACGCCCCGAAGGCGACGGCGAACGCCCAGAGCACGTCCGGATCCCAGGTCGTCAGCCACCGGAGGGGGGTGAGCTCGGGCGGCAGGGGGGACCCCGTCAGCACCTCGGCGGGACTCGGCACCGGGGGCAGCCGCGTGTCGACGGGCGGAGGGGTGCGCGAGAGCGCGACGGCGGCTCCGCTCGCGATGCCCATGAAGGCGAGCTCCAGGGCGATGAGTCCCCAGAACCGGCGGGCCGCGCGGCCCGAGACATCCGACCGGAACCGGGCGATGAGCCCCCGGCGGTACCACGCCCCCAGCGCTCCGATCGCGAGGAGGGCCACGACCTTGACGGCGAGGATCGCCCCGTACGGCGACAGCAGGTTCTGCAGGGCGACGACGCCGACGATGGCGCGCGCGACGCCCGACAGCGCGACGACCACGAAGGCCACGAGCGCGAGCGACGAGTACCGCGACAGGACGTCGGCCATCTCGGCGCGCTCCAGCTGCCCGCGCAGGGCGACGAGCAGGAGTACCCCGCCGAGCCAGACGGCGGCGCCGATGATGTGGAGGGTGAGCGAGACGACGGCGGTGTCGTGGCCCGACTCGTCGCCGGAGTGGCCCTGGGTCGCCATCGGGATGAGGGCGGCGACGGCCAGCACCGCGACCACGAGCGTCGGCGTCCACCCGCGGACCGCGAAGGTGAGGACGGTGAGTGCGGCGCCCGCGATCGTGGTGAGCGCCCACGCGCGACCCGGGTCGGTCTCGACGAGGTAGCGCCCGAGCTGCTGCCCGAACTCGGCGCCGGCGCTCGGGGTCGCGCTGAAGATGTTGAGGAAGGTCAGGAAGGCCACCAGAGCGCTCGACACCGTGAAGACGGCGGCCGACGCCGAGGAGACGTCCAGCGCCCTGTCGAACGGCTTCGAGCCGGCCCGCAGGGCGAACAGCGCCAGCACGAGGGCGCCGATCATTCCCGCGGCCGACAGATTGACCGCCAGGGTCGCGCCCGGCAGCCCCCACCGGACGACCGGACCCGGATCGCGCAGCAGCTGGGGTGCGGCACCTCCGCCGTAGACGAGACCCGCGATCAGCGCCGCGAACGCAGCGACGACGAGGATCGCAGGCCCTGCGACCCGGAAACCTCGGGAGTGCACGCGTCCAGCCTACGTGCCACCGGCGGGACATCGACCACGGCGGAGGACGGCGGCACGACGAAGGGGGATGCCCGCAGGCATCCCCCTTCGTGAGGTCCGAGCGGGATTACTTCGCGACGGCCTTGAGCTTCGAGCCGGCGGTCACCTTGACGCGCTTGCCCGCGGGGATCTTGATCTCCGCACCGGTCTGGGGGTTGCGGCCCGTGCGGGCGGCGGTGGCGACCGTCTCGAACGACAGGAAGCCGGGGATGGTGACCTTCTCGCCCTTGGCGACGGCCTCGGACACGGCCGAGAACAGACCGTCGACGACGCGGCCGACGGTGGCCTGGCTCTCGCCGGTGGCGCTGGCGATGCTGGCGACGAGCTCGGTCTTGGTGATAGCCATGGGGTTTCCTCCAGAGGGCAGCGTGTGCCGCCTTCGATTACAACGGACCGGGCGAGCGCCCGGTTTGGTCGGATGGACCGGTCCCGAATATACCCACGAACCGCGGAATTCCGCGGATTTCCGGTCTTCTCTCGTCATCTTCACCGGCGTGTCGCCCTCAGACGGTGACGGATGTGACTGCTGTGACCGCGATTCGGCGCGCGCGAGGCGGGGACGACGACGGCCCGCCCCTCGCGGGACGGGCCGTCGATCGGTGTCGCTGCTTACCAGCTCGACTTGGTCACACCGGGCAGCTCGCCCTTGTGCGCCATGTCGCGGAAGCGGACGCGCGAGATGCCGAACTTCGACAGGTAGCCGCGGGGGCGACCGTCGATGGCGTCGCGGCCGCGCAGGCGCACGGGCGACGCGTTGCGCGGCAGCTTCTGCAGTCCGACGCGGGCGGCCTCGCGGGACTCGTCGGTCGCGTTCGGGTCGACGAGGGTCTTCTTCAGCTCGGCACGCTTCTCGGCGTAGCGGGCGACGACCTCTTCGCGCTGGTTGTTGCGCGCGATCTTGCTCTTCTTGGCCATGAGATCAGCGCTCCTCTCTGAATTCGACGTGCTTGCGGATCACCGGGTCGTACTTCTTCAGCACGATGCGGTCGGGGTTGTTGCGACGGTTCTTGCGCGTCACGTAGGTGTACCCCGTGCCGGCGGTCGACCGGAGCTTGATGATCGGACGGACGTCCTGAGCCTTCTTCGCCATTAGAGCTTCACACCCTTCGCGATCAGGTCCTTCACGACCGACTCGATGCCGCGGGCGTCGATGACCTTGATGCCCTTGGCCGAGACGTTCAGCGTGATCTTGCGACCAAGCGAAGGAACGTAGTAGGTCTTCTTCTGCACGTTCGGGTCGAAGCGGCGCTTCGTCCGACGGTGCGAGTGCGAGATGTTGTGACCGAAGCCGGGAACCGCTCCGGTCACCTGGCACACTGCTGCCATGGTGATTACTCCTTCTGTACCGTGAGGCCGGACGGCCTCACCCAAGATCCCTTGTCTGCACCCCACGCCTCATCGCGGCATTGCTGCCGGAATCGGTGGGTGGGATACGAACTGCGTGCTGGAGTGCGCGCAGACAAAGAGTCAGTCTAGCACGGGCGAACGTGTCGACGCGTCCGCGTCCTGTGCTCCGCGGCCCCAGCGGAACGGCGACACGGTGGGGTCGCCCGCGATCCAGAACCGCCACGGGAAGGCATCCGTGCCGGCGACGCCGGCGACCCCCACACGAGGGCCCGACGAGATCGTCGCGGTCTCCGGCGGAGCGCTGGGCAGCCACAGTCGCGCCGTCGCGCCCGCCTGCGGCGATCCCGTCACCGCGTCGATGCCGTCGTGGATCGGATGCCGCAGGCCGAGCGCGTCGCCCAGTCGCCCCGGCCCCCGGGCGAGGTCGCGCTCCGTCCGCGCCGCGGGACGGCGTGCGGCGGCGGCCGAGGAGCCCGCGATCACCTCACCGGCACGCAGGAGCACACCGCCCGCCGTACCCGCGGGGCCGCAGACCACGTTCACGCACGAGTGGATGCCGTGGCTGAGATAGACGTACAGATGGCCGGGCTCGCCCCACATCGTGGCGTTGCGCATCGTCGGGCCCATGCGGGCGTGCGAGCCCGGATCGGGCACGGGGCCGGTCCCGGCGCCGTGATACGCCTCGACCTCGGTGATCCGCACGGCGACAGTCTCCCCGGCTTCTTCGGGCGCACTCCGGGAGGACCCGCGGGCCGTCGCCTCGAGGACGGTCGCGCCGCTCGCCGTCGCCTCGAGGACGGTCACCTCGAGGACACCGCCGAGCAGCCGCGGCGCGACCTCGAGCGGAAGCCCCGCCAGCGCCGCACGCGTCGCGGGGACGAGCCCCGCCGTCCAGGGGCGCGACGCGTCCGGCTGCGTGTGGATCATGGGCGCGGCGGGGTCTGGCACCAGGAAATGTCGAAGCCAGCGAGGGCGACCTGCTCGTGCCCGTCGGCGAGGGAGACGACATGGGTCTGCAGCTTCTCGGGCAGCGGCAGCACGTGTCCGTCGTACGGGTTGTCGACGGCGTCGGGCGCGACGAGGAAGGCGGCATAGCGACCGCTGGGCGAGACGCACGTCTCGATGAGGGTGTCCCGCGGATCGATGGAGAACACCGGCCGTGCCGCGCCGGCCGTGTCGACGATGTTGACCGTCGTGGAGCGCACGGTGAAACCGTCGAGCTCCGCCAGCACGCGCAGCGTCCCGCCGTCGGCGAGGGGGATGACCTTGTTCACCTGCCCGAGTCCGGCGTCGGTGCTCGGCAGGTTCGCCTCCTTCGCGGTGGCGAGGTCGATCGCGACCGGGCCGTCGAGCCTGTCGACGACGACGGTCGTCGAGCCCCGCGCGATGCCCGTGATCGAGACGGCGTTGCCGAGCGCGACCGGATCGCCGCCCGACGGGGAGACGAGCGTGAGCGCGCCGTCGAAGGTGAGGGTCAGCAGGCTGTCGGTGCCGGGGACGAACCGCCAGTCGTCGACGCGCGACTCGCCTCCGGTGCGGGTGATCGCCACCGGCGGATCGGCGGCCTGCGCGTCGGCGAGCGACGCCGTGTACAGCACGCTCGCTCGGGCGCCCGGCGTGCCGACGGAGGCGTCGGTGAAGGTGTAGCCGATCAGGTTGCCGCGATCCGCGCTCTGCAGGTTCGACACCGTGCCGGTGCCCGGCAGCGGCAGCTCGCGGGTGCTGCCGCCGTCGAGGTCGGTGACGATCAGGTGGGAGTGTCCTTCCCTGTCCATCGTCGAGACCACGAGATGGCCGGACGCCGCGCGGAAGTCCTCGATCTGGGGATCCGAGAACACGGGGACGGCGGCATCGCCCCGCAGATCGGTGCGGAACACCGTGTCCTTGCCCTGCCCGCGCTGCAGGATGAACGACTGCAGCGGAGGCGTGGTGAACTCGTGCGTGATCGTCGTCGCCGCACCGCCGCCGAGCCCCGTCACCCCCGAGATCGTGACCGTGTAGTCGGTGTCGTCCCAGAGCGGCTGCGCGAATCGCACGCCGACGCTGCGCCCGGAGGTGTCCACGGTGAACGCGGTCGACGGGGTGACGGTGACCTGGTCGGCCGTCACCTTCGCGAGCGACTGGGTCGTCGTGAAGATCATCCGGGATCCGGCGGAGCCGATCGCGGCATCCGGATCGATGCTCGTCCGCGTCACGCGCGGACCCTGCGCCGTGGTGACGGCGGCTCCGACCAGACCGACGACGCCGAGCACGGCGACGACGACGGCGAACGCCCCGAGGAACGCGCGCGATCGCCGCCGACGGGTGCGCGCGCGGCGCGAGTCGGCGTCAGTACTCATACGGATCCTTCGGCTCCGCGATCCGTTCGACGGACGTGGGGTGCACCGCGAGATGCCCGCCGTCGTCGCGGATCGTGCCGGTGACCGTCACCCACTGGCCCGTGCTCACGGCATCCGGGGTGGCGATCGCGACGCTCGCCGGCTGCGCATCGATGACGCAGTGCGTGATCACGAGGCGGGTCAGCGAGAACCCGCCGTCGTTCGGCGTGGCGAAGCCGGTGAGCGTCACCTGGCTGCCGTCGAAGGCCTCGGGGTTGGTGGCCGTCGCGAAGACGCTCGCCCACTCGCCGACGCCGAAGGTCGAGGTGTCGCCCACGTTCGCGAGGGCGACCGTGTCGGCGCCCTGGAACAGCGGCGGCGTGCCGGTGTCGCGTTGCATCGCGAGCTCGGCGGACAGCGTGGCCGGCGGGGTCAGCACGACCGCCGCGACGAAACCCGTCGCGAGGATGCCCCCGGTCACCGTCGCGGCGACACCCCATCCACCCGTGTGGGCGTGCGCGTGATCGTGGTCACCGTGCCCGTGCGCGTGGTCCGTTCCGCTGTGATCGTGGGGGTGGTCGGCGTCGCCGTGGTCGTGCCCGTGGTCCGCGTCACCGTGGTCGTGCCCGTGGTCCGTCTCGGCCCCCCGCGGAAGGAGGAAGCTGACCGCGCAGCCGACGAGGGCGATCACGGCCATCGACACCGCGAACCAGTTCGACTGCGGGTTGATGTAGAGCCCGAGGCGGCCGGTGAGCCACAGCGCCACGGTCACGGCGGACAGTCCCGCGGCCAGGCCGACGCCGAGCAGTCGCGAGCCGGAGAATCCGCGCAGTCCGGTCCTCGGCGATGCGGTCCTCGGCGATGCGGTCCTCGGCGATCCGGTCCTCGGCGATGCGGTCCTAGGCAAGGAGGTTCACCACCGATCCGGCGGCGACGGCGAACAGCACGACGATGGCGACGAGCCCGACGAGGACCTTCGAGCGGAACGTCGTGCGCAGGAGGGCGAGCATCTTCACATCCACGAGGGGCCCGACCAGCAGGAACGCGACGATCGACCCCGGGGTGAACGTCGAGGCGAACGACAGCGCGAAGAACGAGTCGACGTTCGAGCAGATCGACACGATCATCGCGAGCACGATCATCGCCACGATCGACAGGGCCGGGTTCGAGCCGATGGCGAGGAGGGCGTCCCGGGGAACGAGGACCTGCACCGCTCCGGCGAGGGCTGACCCGATGACGAGCGCGGGCATGACCGCCCGCAACTCGACGACGAACTGCGCGAGGCTGCGCCGTCCGCGGTCGAGGCCGCGCGCGGCATCCGGCTCCTGCGCGAACGCACACGTCGCGGCGAAGCGCTCGGTGAGCAATCCGTCCGGGTCGGGATGCCTGCTGTAGAGCCATCCGATCAGGTTCGCGACGGCGAAGCCGCCGAGGAGGCGCACGACGAGGATACCGTCGTCGAAGCCGAACGCCTGGTGCGTCGTGATGATCACGATCGGGTTCACGATCGGGGCGGCGATCAGGAACGTGAGCGTCTCGGGCACGGTGAACCCGCGCATCATGAGACCCCTGGCGAAGGGCACATTCCCGCATTCGCATACGGGCACGAGCATGCCGAGCAGCGAGAGCACCATGCGGCGGGCCCACGCGCGACGGGGCATCCACCGTTCGATGGCGCCCGGGGGCACCCACACCTGCACGACGATCGACAGCAGGACACCGAGCACCACGAAGGGCATCGACTCGATGAGCACGCTGAGGGCGAGGGTCAGCCCGTCCTGCAGCCGGGTCGGCAGCGCCGGTCCGGGCGAGAGCAGCGCCAGCACGACGAGCGCGGCCACGACGAGGATGCCGAGACCGAGCGCGAGTCCGCGGCGGAGGCCACGGGCGACCCGCGGATCACGCTCAAGGCGCGCGGTGCGCGGTGCGAGGGCCCGGTCAGTCACCGGTCTCCGACGGGGACGCCGCGGGTGCGGCGGCCTCGCGCGCGGCGGCCTCCCGTGCGGAGCATTCCGCGCACAGCCCGAAGATGTCGACGACGTGCTCGGCCCGGGTGAACCCGTGGGCGGCGGCGGTGCGCTGCGCCCAGGCCTCGACCTCATGGGCCTCGATCTCGACGGCGCGTCCGCACGATCGGCAGATCAGGTGGTGGTGGTGACCCGCGGTGGAGCACGCGCGGTAGATCGCCTCGCCGTCCGGGCTCTGCAGCTGGTCGGCCTCGCCGCTGGCGGCGAGCGTCGCGAGCGCGCGGTAGACGGTGGCGAGGCCGATGCCGGTGTTGTCCTCGCGCAGCACCGCGTGGAGGTCCTGCGCGCTGACGAAGCCCGGGGCGTCGCCGAGGGCGGCGCGCACGCGGTCGCGCTGCCAGGTGTTGCGCTGGGCCATGCCCTGAATCCTACCCGCGGGGCTTCGGAGCTGGCTGGGAGAGCGCGATCCCGACCGGTACCCCTCCCGGGGTGGGGTTGGCGGCGGGCGGGCGGGCGGGCTTGGCGGGGTGGGCTTGGCGGGGTGGGCTCGGCGGAGTGGGCTGCGCAGGTTCGGGGTCGCGTGTGGTCGCCCAGCTTGGGTCGGCAGGCAGGTTCGGGGTCGGGTGTGGTCACCCCGCCTGGGTCGGCACGCGGGTTCGGGGTCGCGTGTGGTCACTCCTTCCAAGTTCGGGGTCGCGTGTTGCCGCCTCGCGCACCTCGAAGCGACCACAGGAAACCCCGAACCCGATCAGCGGCCACCTATCCCGGCAGCACGCGACCCCGAACTCAACGCCACGACCTCGGACCACCCACCAGGACTCGCAACCTCCTCAGAACCACCTCACCCCCCAACCCGGTCCGGGTCGCACTCACGCCCCTCCCCAGTTCGGGGGCGCGTGTGGTCACCCCTTCCAAGTTCGGGGTCGCATGTGGTCACCCCTCACAGGTTCGGGGTCGCGAGTTGCCGCCTCGCCCGCCCCGAAGCGACCAGAGCAGACCCCGAACCCGACCGGCGGCGAGGCATCCCGGCAGCACGCGACCCCGAACACGACGCCACGACCTCCGACCTCCGACCACCGACCACCGACCACCGACCACCGACCACGGACAACCCACCAGGACTCGCAACCTCCTCAAAACCACCTCCCCCCGCCCCCCTACCCGGTCCGGGTCGCACTCACGCCCCTCCCCAGTTCGGGGTCGCATCCGGTCATCCCCTCCTAGTTCGGGGTCGCGCCTAGTCACCCCTCCCCGGTTCGGGGTCGCGCGTCGTCGCCTCGCGCACCTCGAAGCGACCACAGGAGACCCCGAACCCGACCAGCGGCACCCAATCCGGCAGCACGCGACCCCGAACGCGGCAACGCCACCCCGAACGCGGCGCCCCGACCACACGGGGCACGTCGCGGCCCCCACCGTACGAGTCGATCTACCGCTCGAGAACCCCGCCCATCACGTGCCGGCCCACCTCGCCCCGGCGCACGCACGCCCCCGCCCCCGGCGCCCGCCCGGCTCCAGCGGAACTAGGCTTCGACCGTTCCGCGGCGACGGCCTCCGTCGATCGCCCGGCACACGAGGTAGATCAGGAACGAGAGGGTCGTGATGTAGGGGCTCACCGGCAGGGTCCCGGCGATCGCGAGCAGGATGCCGCCGACCGCGGCCGTCACGCCGAAGCCGGCCGCGAGCAGGGGCACGGCGAGCGGCCCGTTGGAGATCCGCATCGCGGCGGCGGCGGGCGTGACGAGCAGCGACAGCACGAGGAGCGCGCCGATGATGTGCACGGCCACCGCGACGACGAGTCCGAGCAGGATCATGAACGCGAACGAGATCGCCGTCGTCGGCACCCCCCGCGCGGCAGCGGACTGCGGGTCGAGCGAGTCGAATGTGAGGGGACGCCAGATCATCAGCAGCGCGACGAGCACGAGCGCGCCGAGCACGATGAGGACCGACAGCTGGTCGCTCTGCACCGACACGATCTGTCCCGTGAGCAGGCTGAACCGGTTCGCGCTGCGCCCGCTGTAGAGCGAGATGCAGAGGATCCCGATCCCCAGGCCGAACGGCATCAGCACGCCGATGATCGAGTTGCGGTCGCGGGCGCGCGCGCCGAGCCATCCGATCAGTCCCGCGGCGACCAGCGATCCGACGATCGACCCGGTCACCACGTCCACGCCGAACAGGAGCGCTGCGGCGGCACCCGCGAACGACAGCTCGCTGATCCCGTGCACGGCGAAGGCCATGTCGCGCTGCATCACGAACACGCCGATGAGCCCGCCCACGATTCCGAGCACGGCGCCCGCCCAGACGGAGTTCTGCACGAGCGCGAGGATGTCGCCGTAGCGCGACATCCCGCCGAAGAGCGCGTTGCCCACGTCGTCCCAGTTCATCGGCGCGCTCCGCCCTGCGCGCCGGATGCCGAGGCTTCCAGCGAGACCGCGTCGGCGCCGTGATGGTGCTCCTCTGCGTGCGAGTCGGGCGCGCCCACGACGACGAGGCGTCCACCGACCCGCGCGACGTGGACGGGCGTGCCGTACAGGCCGCTGAGGGTCTCCGAGGTCAGCACGTCGTCGGGTCGGCCCAGGGTGAAACGGCCGCCCGTGAGGTACAGGATCCGGTCCACCTTCTCGAGGACCGGGTTGATGTCATGGGTGACGAGGAGCACACCGGCGCCGCTGCGCATCCGGTAACGGTCGATGAGGTCGATCACGTCCCGCTGGTTCGCGAGGTCGAGGCTCGTGAGCGGCTCGTCGCACAGGAGCAGTCCGGGGTCGTCCGCGAGCGCCTGACCGACGCGCAGCCGCTGCTGCTCGCCGCCGGACAGCAAGCCCACCGGGCGGTCGGCGAACGCTCGCGCGCCCACGGCGTCGATGAGGGCGTCCACGCGCGCACGGTCGGCGCGTCTCGACAGCGGGAGCCCGAAGCGGTGGCCGTCGACGCCGAGGCGGACCAGGTCGCGCCCTCGCATCGCGGTGTGGCGGGGAAGGGGTCGCTGCTGCGGGATGTACCCGATCCGGCGGTTGCCGGCGCGCTGAACGCGCTCTCCGAACGTCTCGATGGTCCCGGCGGTGAGCCGCTCGAGGCCGAGGATGGCGCGCAGGAGGGTCGTCTTGCCGGCGCCGCTCGGTCCGAGCACGGCGACCAGCTCGCCGGGCGCCACCTCGAGGTCGAGGCCGCGCCACAGCTCCAGGCCGCCACGCGAGAGCGCGGCGGCCTGGATGCGAAGCGGAGGAGTGGGCGTCGGGATCACGAACCCAACGCGGTCTTGATCTGGGTGGCCATGTCGGTCATCCAGGATACGTAGTTCTCGCCCTCGGGGAGGAGTTCGGATGCCTTGATGACGGGAACGTTTGCCTCGGCGGCTTTGCTCTCGACCTGGGTCGTCTCGGCGCCGGCGGCCTGGGCGTTGACGAAGACGAGCTTCACGGACCCTCCCCCGACGAGAGTCAGCGCGTCGAGCAGCGTCGCGGGCGGAACGTCCTGCCCCTCCTCGACGGCCTCGCTGAAGGCGGGCGGCGTGACGTTCTTCAGCCCCGCGGCCTCCGCGAGGTAGAGCGGAACCGGCTCGGTCACGAAGATCTCGGCACCCGTGTGCGCCGCCGCGATCTCGGAGAGGATCGGCGTCACCTTCGCGTCGATGTCGGCGCGGAACTCCTTCGCGTTCGCGGTGAACGTCGCCGCATCGGCCGGGTCGAGGGTGCCCAGCTGGTCAGCGATCTCGTCCGCGACCGCGGCGATCGTCTGCGGGTCGTAGAAGACGTGCTCGTTGAACCCCTCCACCGCGTCGGACGGGTCGCTGCCCGTCCACTCGGGCGAGAACGTCACGGCGCTGATCAGGGGGGCATCCGAGCCCGCGGCATCCTTCAGGGAGGCCATGAACGGGTCGTAGCCGCCGCCGTTCTCGATGAGCAGCTGGGCGTCCTTGATGTCGAGCTGGTCGGTGGCGGTCGCCTCGAAGTCGTGCGGATCCTTGCTCTCGTCCGCGATGAGCGAGGTCACCTCGACCTGGTCGCCGCCGATCGTCTTGGCGATGTCGCCGTACACGTTGGTCGACGCGACGACCGTGATGGGCCCCCCGGGCGATCCGGAGGCCGAGGGTGCGGCGTCGCCGCTGCTCGAGCAGCCGGCGAGTGCTAGGGCGGAGACCGCGGACAGCGCGGCGAGGAGGACGACGGGTCGCTTCATGGGTTCCATCGTAAGCGTGTTGATAATCGTTATCAAATTCAGACCCATGCCGCCGGACGGAGACCCGAGCCGACCCGCCCCGCCCCGCCCCGAGCCGAGCCGAGCCGACGCGCGGGCTAACCCTGCCGTGAACCCCGAGCACGCGCCGAAAGCAGGCTGAACACGGGGTCGGGTCCCCGCCTGGCGGCACAGCCGCCGGTTCAGCCTGCTTTCGGAACGGTCAGGCGCTGCGGCTACTCGTTGTCGCCGCCCGTGGCCGCCGTGGCGCTGACGGCGGAGGCGTCCACCGCGCCGCGCGCGTCGGGCCAGGTCCAGTCGCGGATCTCGACCGGGTCCTCCCCCGTCTCGCGGGCGTAGCGGCGGGCCGCCATGCGCTGGTCCTCGAGCTTCTGGCTGAGCAGCGCCGCCTTCGAGGCGAGCCCGGGTACCCGCTCGATGACCTTCCGCACGAGGAAGAAGCGGTCCATCTTGTTCAGCATCGCCATGTCGAAGGGCGTCGTGGTGGTGCCCTCCTCGATGTACCCGCGGACGTGCAGGTTCGCGTGCCCGTTCCGACGGTACGTGAGCCGGTGGATGAGCCACGGGTAGCCGTGGTACGCGAAGATGATCGGCTTGTCCGTCGTGAACAGCTGGTCGAACTCGCGGTCGCTCATGCCGTGCGGATGCTCCGACTCGGGCTGCAGGCGCATGAGGTCGACGACGTTGACCATCCGCACCTTCAGGTCGGGCAGCTCCTCGCGGATGATGTCGATCGCCGCCAGCACCTCGAGCGTCGGCACGTCGCCGCACGCGGCGAGCACGACATCCGGCTCCTCCCCGGCGGGGACGTTGGAGGCGAACTCCCAGATGCCCGCACCGCGCGTGCAGTGGTCGACCGCCTCGTCCATCGTGAGCCACGACGCCTGCGGCTGCTTGCCGGCGACGACGACGTTGACGTAGTCGCGCGAGCGCAGGCAGTGGTCGTAGACGCTCAGGAGGGTGTTGGCGTCCGGCGGCAGGTAGACCCGCACGACCTCGGCCTTCTTGTTGACGACGTGGTCGATGAACCCCGGGTCCTGGTGCGAGAAGCCGTTGTGGTCCTGGCGCCAGACGTGGCTGGAGAGCAGGTAGTTGAGGCTTCCGATCGGACGCCGCCACGGCAGCTCGCGCGACACTTTGAGCCACTTCGCGTGCTGGTTGAACATCGAGTCGACGATGTGGATGAAGGCCTCGTACGACGTGAACAGACCGTGCCGGCCGGTCAGCAGGTAGCCCTCGAGCCACCCCTGGCACTGGTGCTCCGAGAGCATCTCGACGACCTGGCCCCGCTTGCCGAGGTGCTCGTCGTCGCTGTCGAGGCCGTTGTTCCAGCTCTTGTCGGTGACGTCGAGCACGGCCTGGATGCGGTTGGATGCCAGCTCGTCGGGCGCGAACACACGGAAGTTGTCGAGGTTCGCGGCCATGACCGCTTCGAGCCATCCGCCGAGCACGCGGGTCGCCTCGGCGATCGTCGCTCCGGGGTCGGGCACGTCGACGCCGTACTCGCGGAAGTCCGGCAGCACGAGGTCGCGCAGGAGCAGGCCGCCGTTGGCGTGCGGCGTCGCGCTCATCCGCAGGTCGCCCGGAGGGGTCAGCGCCGTCACCTCGGGCCGTGGCGCGCCGGCCTCGTCGAACAGCTCCTCGGGGCGGTACGACTGCAGCCATCCCTCGAGCACCTTCAGGTGCGCGTCGGTGTCGCGCGCAGAGGCGAGCGGCACCTGGTGCGCGCGCCACGAGTTCTCGGTGCGCTTGCCGTCGATCTCCGGCGGGCAGGTCCAGCCCTTGGGCGTCCGCATCACGATCATCGGCCACGCGGGGCGGTCCATGCCGGGGTTCGTCGCGGCCTCGGCCTTGATGCGGGCGATCTCGTCGAGGGCCTCGTCGAGCATCGCGGCGAACCGCCCGTGGATTGAGAGGTGGTCCTCGTCGTCGAAGCCCGCGGTGAACACGTAGGGCTTGTGACCGTACCCGGTCATGAGGGCGACGAGCTCGTCTTCGGGGATGCGCGCGAGCACCGTCGGGTTGGCGATCTTGTAGCCGTTGAGGTGCAGGATCGGCAGCACGACACCGTCGGTCGCGGGGTCGATGAACTTGTTCGAGTGCCAGCTGGTGGCGAGCGGTCCCGTCTCCGCCTCACCGTCGCCGACGACGGCCGCGACCAGCAGGTCGGGGTTGTCGAATGCGGCGCCGTAGGCGTGCGACAGCGCATAGCCGAGCTCGCCGCCCTCGTGGATCGAGCCGGGCGTCTCGGGGGCGACGTGAGAGGGGATGCCGCCCGGGAACGAGAACTGCGTGAACAGCCGCTTCAGCCCGGCCTCGTCATTCGAGATGCTGTTGTAGGTCGAGGTGTAGGTGCCGTCGAGGAAGGATGCCGCGACGAGTCCCGGTCCGCCGTGCCCCGGACCGATGATGTACATCGTCGGCTGCAGCCGCCGGGCGATCGCTCGGTTGAGGTGCGCGTAGATGAAGGTCAGCCCGGGGGTGGTCCCCCAGTGCCCCACGAGGCGAGGCTTGACGTGGTCACGGGTGAGGGGCTCCCGCAGCAGCGGGTTGTCCTTCAGGTAGATCTGGCCGACGCTCATGTAGTTGGCGGTGCGCCACCACAGGTCGATCGTGCGCAGCTCCTCCGCCGACGCCGGACGGTCGGATGCACTCCAGGGCTGTGTCGAAATGTTGCCTATCACAACAAACAGACTGACACCCGCCCGTCGCCCCGGCAAGCCCGAGGACCGGGGAAAACCGGAACGGTCGTGATCAGTCCGGACTCACCACGCGACGCGATCGCGCCAGGACCTCCCCGCCCCGAGTGCGACCGTCCATGAACGAGAGCATGTTGTGCACCAGAGCCTCGGGCTCCGTCACCATGGGGAAGTGGCCGGTCGGGATCACGGCGACATTCCAGCCCGGCGTCTCCCGCACACGTCGGCGAATCGGCTCGATGTTCGGATACCCGGGGTGATTGCAGTCGATGAATTGCCGAGGGACGGCGGCGAGCAGCTCCTCGTCGTATTCGAGAGGCTCGCGATACATTCCGAACGGGTGTGCCACGTGGCGCCGACGGAGCCATTCCGCGTCGGCAGCGTCGAGGCCGAAGCCCTGAGACGGATCGGGCGGCGGAAGAGCGTTCCCGTGCTGAGCAGCCAGGGCGAGGCGAGCAGCGGCTACATCAGGGGCGTGACCGACTCCCCATCCCTCGCCCGAGTACGGCGCCATCGCGTCCACATAGATCAGGCCGGTCACCCGCCCCGGCCGCTCCCCCTCCAAGGCTGCTGCTGCGCCGGTGATCACCATTCCGCCGTAGCTGTGACCGACGAGCACGACATCGTCGAGCTCCTCGGCGTGGACGAGTGCGAGCACGTCGTCGATGTGGGTACGGAGCGAGATGTCCGGACGGCGAAGGTGCGCGCGGTCCCCGTCCCCGGTGAGGGTGACCGCGTGCACCTCGTGTCCGGCGGCACGTAGTGGCTCGAGCACTCGCCGCCACACCCATGCGCCGCCCCAGGCGCCGTGTACAAGGACGAGGGCAGATCGTCTGTCGTTCATGTATGAGGAGCCTTAGCCTTTCGAGAGAGAGCGTGCGACCGACGTGGCTTCGAAGGGCGCGGCCTGGTCGGTAGCTTCTGCAGCGCGTTCGCGCACGGCGGTGGGGTTGGCGAGGACGAGGTGGCCGACGGCGGTGTTGGATGCGGGGACGTGGTAGAACCGGTGGTTCACCTCGGGCGCCCCGCCGCCGAACTGGTCGTCCATCGCGCCGCGCGCGATCAGCCAGTCGACCAGCTCGATACCCTCCGAGCCCGCCTCGTCGACGTACTCCATGTGCGGCCACTCCGTCAGACCCAGCGGGTCGTTGATCAGGTGGTCGAGGAACGCGTTGTCCCACTCCTCGTTGATCAGGCCCGCGCGCGGCCCCTGCAGCTGGTGACTCATCCCACCCGTGCCCCAGATCTGCACGTTCAGCGGCTCACCGTCCCACTTGTCCAGCGCACGACGGATCGCCTTGCCCAGCTCGTAGCACCGGCGCCCCGACGGCACCGGATACTGCACCACGTTCACCGGCAGCGGGATGACCCGGCACGGCCACTCCTCCACATCCCCGAACACGAGCGACAACGGCACCGTCAACCCGTGGTCCACCACCATCTCGTTCACCAAGGTCAGATCGAAGTCGTCCTGAATCACCGACTGCGCGATGTGCGCGGCGAGCTCCGGATACCCCTTCACATCCGGCACGGGCCGGGGGCCGTACCCCTCATCCGCGACGGGATAGTGCGACCCCGTCCCGAGCACGAACGTCGGGATGATGTTCGAATCGAACGCCGTCGCGTGGTCGTTGTACACGAGGATGATGACATCCGGCGTGTTCTCCTTCGCCCACGTCCGCGTCCACTCATACCCCGAGAACACCTTCTTCCAATACGGCTCCTCGGTCTTACCGAGATCCATCGCCGCACCGATCGCCGGCACATGCGACGTGAACAGCGCCGACGTGAACCGCGCCGGAGCATCCGGACGCATCACCTCGGACTTCTCGTTCGACGGCGGCGTCCACCCGTCGAGGTCCTTGAGGCGCACACCCTCGGGACGGCGACCACCACCGATCATCATGTCCCGATACGCAGCCTCACTCATCCCCGTCATCGAGCCCGCCATCTGCTGCGCGCTCAGGCCCTGCGCAGAGCCGATCTTGACGAGGAAGTAGATGTTGCCACCCTCGGTGATCATGGCATTGAAGTCGAGGTCGAGCACCGCCTGACGCTGCGCCGGCGACAGCGGCCACTCATCGAGGTACCCCTCCCGGTCGGCGAGATAACGCTCCCGGTTCTCCGGCTTCATCAGCGACATCGAGAACTGATTGAGGTGGAAGCCCTTCCGGGCCTGATCGGCATCGAAGACCGTCGTGCCCGGGATGTCCCTGTATGACCTATCGAGAGCCATGTACTCCTCCTTTGGAGAGCTCTCAATTTACCTAACATCATAGGTAACGGCAATAGGTAAATACCTGAGCGATCTATGGAACTCGGCCGTACAGGTCGTCGACGAGCTCGAGTCCGCGCTGCGCCCACGCGATCTCACCCCGAGCGCGCTCGACCAGGCCTTCATACGTGAATCGCTTGAAAGCGATGGCCCGCTCCCGCTCCACCTCGGAATCGATGGTCGCAATCCGACGCACCAGCATGGGGTTCGATACCGCTGCGATCTGGACGAGTTCGCCCTCCCACTGGGCCAGCTCGCCCCGCCACTGCTCGATATGGCGCAACAGGAAGGCCCGCGCGGCGTCCGGAGTGGTCGTCTCGAGATAGGCGGCGCGGAGATGGGCCGGATCGCGAACCCGCTGGTACTCCAGAGGAGATGTCATCCATTCCTGATACGCCTGTTCCCCGACGTCGGTCACGTGATAGAGACGTCGCGTCCCGCGCTGACCACGAGCCTGATTCTCCCCCTCGATGAGGCGCTCCGCCTCCATCTTGCGCAGTTCCGGGTAGATCTGGGAGTCGGGGGCGTGCCACACATGCCCGACCGACTGGCTGAAGTGCTTCTGGAGGTCATAACCCGACAGCGGTCCGATCCGGATAACCGCCAACAGGGCGTATCGCAGACTCATGGTCCTCCTTCACACGCTCCCGCTACCTGCGTGCGGCGAGCTTTCGCGACCACGCGCCGCTCGCGTTGTCGACGACGTCGGCGCGGATAGACGGTGCGGATACGTGGTGAGACTAGTCGATCACTGCCCACTGTCTGACGAACTGGACGCCGCCCTGGCGCGGGCCACGATCGTCGTCGCCATCGTTGTACGCTCAGTGGCCATTGTTCGATATTGTCGGGTAGTGGCGTCCACCGAGCACTCCGAGAGAGATGTTGTGCGGAGCCTGGAGCGCGGTCTCCTCGTGCTTCGCACCTTCTCCAGAAAGCGACGTGAGCTGTCGATCGCCGAGATCGCCGAAGCCGTACAGCTGTCGCGTCCGACCGTTCGCCGGATGCTGCTGACACTGGAGTCGCTGGGCTACACGGAGCAGCACGGCTCGACTTGGGTGCTGACGCCCCGCGTGCTCGAGATCGGTTCGGGGTACTTCGTCGACACCTCCCTCGCGGAGGTCGCCCAGCCCCTGTTGCGAGACCTGTCGGATGAACTCGGCGAGACGTGCAACATCGCGATCTACGACCGCGGTGACGTGGTGCAGCTCGCGCGGGCCGAAGTGGAGCGCATCGTTCCCGACGGCATCAAGATCGGGACCCGGTTACCCGCACACGCGACGGCGCTCGGCTCCGTGCTGCTCGGCGGCCTGGACGAGGCTGAGCTCGCCTCGTTCTTCGCCGCCGCCCGTCTCGATTCCTACACGGGGCAGACCGTCGTCGAGCCCTCCGCGATCCGTGCCCGGGCCGCGGCCGCCCGAGTCAACGGCTTCGCAGCGAGTGCGCAGGAACTCGATGCGGGCATGATCGCTATCGCCGTGCCCATCCTGCTCGACCGCGTCCCGATCGCCGCGCTCGGCACGACCTCGACGACCGCCCGGATGAGCATTGCGGAACTCATCGAGCGGGGGGTTCCGCTTCTGACGACGACGGCCGATGAGATCTCGCGCATCTTCCAGCTGGGCAACCCGCATCCCCCGAAGAACCTCTCACATCGGTGAACGCAGCTCTTGGGCCGTGACCGATCAGAGGAGATCGGTGGTGATCTGCGTCAGCACCGATGCACCGCCATCGACGACATAGACGCCTCCCGTCATGAACGACGAACGCGCTTCGGAGATCAGCAGCAACGCCAGCTCCTCGAGTTCCGGGGTTTCGCCGTGGCGTCCGAGCGGGATTCCCCTGTTCCAGATCTCGACCTTCGCCGGGTCGGGGGTGCCCGGTCCCGCGATGTTGGTGCGGAAGGACCCCGGGGCGATCACGTTGAGCCGGATGCCGTACTTCGAAAGTTCGAGCGCCGCCTGACGTGAGACGGCGTGCACGGCCGATTTGGACGCGATGTAGGCGTATCCGATGAGAGGCTCCGCTCGCACACCCGAGGTGGACCCGGTGACGACGATCGTCCCGCGACGACGAGGTTTCATCATTCCGGCGGTGCGCTGCAGCGTGTAGAAGAAGCCGTCGAGGTTGATGCCGATCACGCGATTCCAGATCTCACGCGACGCGACATCGATCTCGCCGTCCGGAAGACGCGGCGAGACGGTGCCGTTGACACCGGCGTTCAGGAACGCACCGTCGACCTCGAATCGGGCCTGGATCTCGTCGAACACAGAGTCGACCTGTGCGGGATCGCTGATGTCGGCGGAGAACGTCGCGACCTCGCTGCCTCCTGCGCGGAGGGCGGCGGCCTTCGCCTCGACCCCCTCCCCATCGCGGTCGATGAGGACGAGCCTGGCGCCGTTGCGTGCACTCACGTCGGTGTACGCGGCACCGATGCCGCTCGCGGCTCCGGTGATGAGGATCGTGCGTCCCTCGAGCTCGCCGCTCATGCGTCCACCCGAGCATCTTCTCCGAGGAGGAGTACTCCGTCGCTCACCGTCGCCCACCGTCCCGTTTCCATCTCACGATACGCGTCGTCCGGCACGTCGATCAGCGCGGGGACGCCCAGGATCGCGAGACCGCCGGCGAGCTTCGTGTTGAGGTCGCGCGTGACGACGGCAAGGGGTCCGACGCCGTTGACCCGCGCGAGATGGAAGTTGCCCGACCAGCCCGAGGCCCCCTTGGCCCCGGGCATCACGAGGATGCGCCCGGCGATGCTCTCACCGAACTGCGGGTGGCCGATTTCGACGATCGCGCCGGAGCGGTAGTCGATTCCTCCCCAGCCGGGGATGTGACTCGTGCAGACGAGCATTTCGCCCGAGGCGGTTCCCCCGATGAGCATGCGAGCCATGTGGATGCTCACGCAGCCCACCGCCCCGTGATAGCCGCGTCGATGCACTGGGCCGTCGTGCCGAAGCGGCCCTCCACCTTCATGATCGCCGGAAGGTAGTGACCCTGCTTCGCGGAGTCCGTCGCGAAACGCGTAGTCCCCGGCGGAACGAACTGCCCGATCGCGGGGCACGTGTCGGCCATGACCTTCCCGCCGGCGCGTTCGATCGTCTCGACCCAGCCGCTGCGTCGGGCGATCTCCCGCGTCGCCGACGGCGTGTAGATCCAGAGGCGCACCGTCGAGTGGACCCTGCGGCCCTCGAGCATCCGGGCGACCTCACGGATCTGGTCCATCGAGGCGTGCGGACAGCCGATCATCACGAACTGTATGTCGTCCCCTGTCGCGGTCGAGTTGAGGTGCTCGACGACGCGATCGTAGTCCTTCTGCGTGAAGCGGATCTCCTCGATCGGCGCCTTGCCGTCGAGGGCGTGCTCGACGCTCACAGCCTCGGCCGTCACCCCGGGAATGTGGTACAGCTCGACGTCGCCCGACGAGTTGACCGCGGCGCCGAACTGCTTGAGCTTGACGGGGTCCACGGGCCCGCGGATCCCGGAGATGACGGGAATGTCATCGCGCATGAGCGTGCCGAGGTGATAGCCGAAGACGCTCCAGTCGAACATGGAGTCGACGGGGATGTCACTCGTCACGAGGTGGGTCGCGAATCGGTTCTCCGGCACGTGCAGACCCACGTAGGGGATACGGCCGGTGAGCATCGCGGCCGCGGTCGACTCCCGGCCCTCGGTGTTCGTACGCGCGCCGAGCACGGAGTTGATGTACGGCACCGCCGACGACTCCATCCACGCGCAGTGCTCCCCGCGGGTCGGCACGTTTCCGACCTGATACGGCGTGCAGGTGTTGAGGATGCTGACGCCGAGAGATGCGAGGTACTCCTCGCTGCGCACGATCTCTTCGTTCGTCGCCGCGTCGAGCCCCTGCAACTCCCACTCGAGATGATCGCGCGGGCCGATGAGCTGACACGCATGGGTCACGACAGGCGTGACGTCGAGCACCTTCCTGGAGTCCAGGGAGAACTCGGAGAAAAGGGACGCCGGATCTCCCGACCCGAGCACTGTGCTGTGCCGAGGTCCGTAGATGTTCGCGCCGCACACGTTGTCGGTCTCTACGAACCGCTCGGCGCCGAGGATATCGGCGTAGCGCACGAGCAGGTCCATGGCCGCGGCGACGGTCTCGCCTTTGCTGCCGTCGGCCATGGCGAGCTCAGCGTCGGTCAGCCGGATGCTGCCGTGAGGACTGGACGGAGGGCGATGGGGGGCGAACGCCTCGAAGGCCGGGGCGTCGAGCTGGGTCGGCATGTCTTTCCTTCTTCGTCGTGGAGGATCAGAGGCCCGCAGAGGCGCGGATGCGGTCGGGAGCGAGGTCGGTACCCAGGTACGCCCCGTCGGCGACAAGCCGACGCTGGAGCTCGGGCACGTCGACGTCGCCGAATGCGACGCCCGCGGCGAGAGCGATGTCTGCCGCCGTCCCGGCTGCTTGACCCATCGCGAAACAGGGTCCGGAGACACGGGCAGAGGACTGACCCCACTGCGTCATGGACGCACAACGACCGACGACGGAGAGGTTCTCGACGCCTTGAGGCACGATCATCCGAAACGGCAACTGGTTGAAGCCGCGGGTGTCCTCGGCGTTCGGGAATCGGAAGGTCACGTCGCCCTCGACGTGGGCTTCGACCGGCCATCCGTTGACGCCGATCGTGTCGTCGAAGTCGACGCAGTCGAGGATGTCGGATTCATCGAGCTGGTACGTCCCGATGATGCGGCGGGTCTCCCGGATACCGATCTGCGGGGCGAGGTCGACGATGTAGGAGTCTTCGAACCCCGGCGTCACCTGCTTGATGAACTGGAAGGTGTCGAACGACTGCCGGCGCCCCTGCACCTCGCCGTAGGTGAGTTGGCGCACGTCCGTGCCGTCGATCGGCGAGCCGTCCGAGTTGCTCAATTGGGTGAGGTTCGACCGCCACTCGATGGGGTTGCGTTGCGGACGCACGATCGGCTTCTTGCGGGGGAACGTGTGGGTACCCGCCGTCTCCGCCTCGACCATGAGCCGGCCGACCGTGCGCCATGCTGCGCCCGCCGCCACCGGGTCGACGCCGTTGATCCGGAACATGAGTGACGGGTAGAGCAGCTTCTCCGACACCTCGTAGGGCACGCCGGCCCAGGCCGCGAGGTCCGCGTCGCCGGAGCCGTCGATGAAGATTCGGCCGCGCACCGCCTGGCGCCCCGACTTCGACTCGAGGATCACGGCCTCGATCTCGGTCTCGGACTTCATCACGAGACCCGTCGCCATGGCGTGGAACAGCAGTTCGCCGCCCCCGCTCATCACGAGATCATCGGCGGCCTTCTTCGCGACGGATATGTCGAAGGCGATCGCCTGGATCTTGTCCTCGATCGTGAGGTGCGGAGCGTTCAAGCCGCCCATGGAGTCGATGCGATCGAGGAGCTCGTCGGCGTAGCCGTGAATGACCTGACGGTCCTCGCCGTGCACGCGCGCGTGCATCCCGCAGTAGGTCGAGAGACCACCCATCGTGCTGGCGCCGCCGAGGAAGCCATAGCGCTCGACGAGCAGCGTCGAGCGTCCGGCTCGCGAGGCGGCGACGGCGGCCATCAGGCCGGCGGGCCCACCGCCGATCACGACGACGTCGTACTCCCCGATGACGGGGACGCGAGATGCCGGGAGGTCGATGGTGTTGTTGTGGGCGGTCATGAGGCCGCTCCTTCCTTCGTGTTCTTCAGATCCTGAGCGGCACACGCACCGGTGTTCCCGGGTCGAGCGCACAGCACGGCCCCGCAGCGGAGCGACTGCGCGGTCTCGCGGTAGACGTCGAGCCATCCCGTCGTGTCCACCTGCGCCTCGCGCACAGGGACGAAAGCCGGTCGCGCGGCGAGTTCGGCAGCATCGACGAGCACATCGATGGTGCCCGCATCGAGGTCGATCGCGATCGGGTCGCCGTCGCGGATCAGGCCGATCGCGCCGCCCGTCGCGGCCTCGGGGGATACCTCGCCGACCATGATGCCGGTGTTGGCGAGACCGCTGAACTGCCCGTCCGTGATGAACGCGACGCTGTCGCCGAGCCCCGACCGGGCGAGCGCGAAGATGAACGCCGACACGAAGCCCATCCCCGGCCCGCCGACGAGGCCGAGCCCTCGGAGCACGACGACGTCGCCGGGCTGAATACCGTGGTTCGAGATCGCCGCGATCCCCTCTTCACGCGAGTGGAAGATCCGAGCGGGCCCGGTGAACGTGTACGGTCCCAGGTCGGGAATGGGCCGCTTGAGAACCGCACCCTCCTCGGCGAGCGTGCCCCGCACGACGACGATCGACGGGCGGGTCGAGAACGGATCGCTGGTCGGGCGGATGACGATGCCGTCCGCCGGGGCGGCGCCGACGGCGCGCTCGGCGACGGTCTGACCCGTTATCGTCTGGTGCTCGCCGTCGAGGAACGGCAGCAGCTCCCGCAGCGTCGTGGCGGCGCCGCCCGCGTCCTCGTACTGCTCGATGAGATGGGGGCCGTTGGGTCGCACCGACGCGACGAGCGGCACCTTCCGCCCCAGTTCGCGGTACGCCTCCCACACGTCGATGTCGACGCCGGCCTCGACCGCCACAGCCTGGAGGTGCTTGATCGAGTTGATCGATGCGCCGACGGACAGCATCACCACAACGGCGTTTCGCACCGAAGATGCTGTGATCACATCGCGCGGGCGGATATCGCGATCAATCGCCTCGACGATGGCGCGGGCCGACCGGCGGACGGTGTCCCACATCCGCTCGCTGTTGGCACGGACGGGAGCCGCTCCCGGGACCGTCATGCCGAGTGCCTCGGCGGCGACGTGCATCGAGTTGGCGGTGGCCAGTCCCGCGCAGACTCCGGGGCCGAGGATGGCATCATCCGCCAGCGCCTCCATAGCGGCCTGGTCGCCGCCGGTGGCGGAAGGGAACGAGGTGGTGAGGAAGACGTCCTCGATGTCGGCCCCGCCGTGATCGGCGAGGCCGCTGTGCTGATAGCCGCACGGGATGATGATCGTCGGCACGTTGAGCCTGCCGGCAGCCATGAGGTGCGCGGGCGTGGTCTTGTCGCACGAGCTCAGCGCGACGATCGCGTCCAGTTGGGCGCCTTCCACCACCACCTCGATGTCGTTCACCACGAGATCGCGGGTCGGCAGGATGTAGCGCCCGGCCTTGCCGACACTCGTGATGAAGTCCGAGGGGACCGTCGTGCGGATCTCGAACGGCAGCGCGCCGAGCGCCCGCAGTTCCTCCTTCAGCACGGGCACGATGTCATCGAGATGGGCGTAGCACGCGGCCAGATCGTTGGAGGAGTTGACGATCGCGACCTTGGGGCGGTCGAGGTGCTCCGCGGGGATTCCGAGGGCGCTCCACTCGGCTCGGCGAGTGAGCGCGCGCATCGAATCGACCGGAAAGTTGCTGCGCAGTTCCGAGGTGGGGATGTGCATTTCGTATGCCTTCCGTGCGATTGCCCGCCGTGCGTCAGCACGTGCTGTCCAAGTAGGGGTGATGAGGTTGCCGCGTCAGCGGTCGTGCAGTGCGGAGATCAGCCACTCCGCGAGCAGTCCGGGCCGGGTCACCGGCAGCAGGTGGCCGCCCTCATCGACAACTTCGAGCACGGCACCGGGAATCGAGGCCGCGAGCTCGTCGGAGTTCGTCGGAGCCACCGACGCATCGTCACGGGCGGATACGACGAGGGTGGGTAGGGTCACGGCCTGCGCCGCTGCGGTGACGTCGAGATCAGCGAGTGCGCGGCACGCTGCGGCGTATCCTGCGGGGTCGAGCGCGGCGAACTCGGCGACCACGGCTTCAGTCCCCGCTCCCCCCTCCGGGAACCACCGTTCCCGGAGACCCGAAGAAAGAGCAGCGAGACCTTCGCGCTCGACGGTGTCGGCGCGCTCTGTCCAGAACGACGACGACGCCTGACGGATCGGAGCGTTCACCACGACGAGTCCTTCGACGAGATCCGGGCGACGCGCCGCGATCTCGATGCCGATGGCGCCCCCGAGGGAGACACCTGCCAGAGTCGCCGCGCGTACGCCCTCGGAGTCCATCACTGCGATCGACTCCGCCACGAGATCGTCGAAAGTGAACGGCTCGATCGCACCGCCCGTGTGACCCGGCAGGTCGTAGGTCAGCGCGCGCATCCCGGAGCCGAGTTGCTCGAGGACCCCGTCCCACATCGACTGCGTCGTGCCGAGGGAGTTGACGAACACGAGCGCGGGGCCCTCGGCAGAGCCGTGCCACGTGCGCGGCAGTGGGGTCATACCGACACCTTTTTCGCGTTCGTCTTCGCTCGCTGGATGCCGTCGTAGACGCGGGTGCGGAGGTCTCCGAACTCGGGCGTCACACGCGTCGTCGCCTGATCGCGCGGCTCGGGAATCGGCACCGGCACGTCGTCGAGGACGAACGTCGGCGACGAGGAGAGCACGAGCACGCGCTGCCCGAGGTACACGGCCTCTTCGATGTCATGGGTGACGAAGATCACCGTGAGGTCGCGGTCGGCCCACAGCCGGCGCAACAGATCCTCGAGATCGGCGCGGGTCTGCGCATCGACGGCCGCGAACGGCTCATCCATGAGCAGGACCTCGGGCTGGTACGCCACGGCGCGGGCGATCGCGACACGCTGCTGCATCCCACCGGAGAGCTGCCACGGATAGGCGTCGGCTGCATCCGTCAGTCCTACGGCTTCGAGAGCGTCGGCAACGCGGGCCCGTCTCTCTGCATTCGGCAGCTTCTTCGTCTTCAGTGGGAGGTCGACGTTTCCGCGCACGGTCTTCCAGGGGAACAGGCTGCGACCGTACTCCTGGAACACGACGGCCATCGCCTCAGGCGGCCCGTCGACTCTCGTCCCCGCCACGGTCACGGAGCCCGATGTCGGCGCGAGGAGACCCGCGAGGCACTTCAGGAGTGTGGTCTTGCCCGCGCCCGACGGCCCGACGATGCACGTGAACTCGCCGCGCTGCACCGTGAAGTCCAGGTCGCCGATCGCCTCGACGCGGCGGCCCTGGGACTCGTAGACCTTCCTGAGATGGTCGACTTCCACGACCGCTTGCGCCATCCGAGTGTTCGTCTGCATTGTGACTACCCTCTTTCCAGGCCTTTGAGGCCCTCATACCAACCGAGCACCCGGCGTTCGAAGAGTCGGAAGAGCATCGCGAGCGCGAATCCGATGAGACCGAGCACGAGAACGCCGCTCCACATGTCGGGAATCGCGAAGCTGCGCTGCGCGAGGATGATCGACGCGCCGAGGCCCGTCGTCGGCGCGAACATCTCACTGATGACCATGAGGATGATGGCGATCGACAGACCCGTGCGCATCCCCGCGACGATGTTGGGAAGCGCTCCCGGGAGGATGAACTCGCTGAGGCGGCGCCATCCGCGGATGCCGAACGTCGCGCTGGTGTCGCTCAGCACCCTGTCATAGCCGCGCACGCCCTCGACGGTGTTCAGCAGGATCGGCCACACGGCGCCGGTCGCGATCACGACGAGCTTCGTCTCGTCGCCGATGCCGATGACGAGCAGGAAGATCGGGACGAGCGCCGGCGGCGGGATCGCGCGGAAGAACTCGAGCACCGGCTCGGCCGCCTGCCTCACCCGCGCGTTGAGCCCGAGGACGGTCCCGAGCGAGACGCCCACGACGACGGCGATGGCGTAGCCGAGCAGGAGCCTTCCGACGCTCGGCACGATGTCGGTGAAGAAACGCGGCCCCAGCCAGAGGGTGCCGAAGCTCTCGACGATCTTGCTGAGCGGCGGAAGGAAGAAGTTCGTGGATCCGGCGCTCGTGAACCACCACAGCGCGAAGAGCAGTGCGGGCAGCGCGACGACGAGGGTGGCGCGTTTCAGGGCTGTCGTCATCAGGCGGCCTCTGCATTCCGGACGGTGGCGTGCCAGCGGAGAGCACGCTTCTCGAGGGTGCGTGTGCCGAGATTCACTGCGACGCCGAGGAGGCCGGCGACGATGACCAGGCCGTACATCTTGGTGGTGTCAGCGGCGCTCTGGGCGAGGGCGATGCCCTGCCCCAGACCGAATGTGCCGATGACCATCTCGCTCGTGACCGCGAGCACGAGCGCGATCGAGGCGGAGATGCGGAACCCGGTGAAGAGGTGGGGCAGCACCGAGGGCAACACGAGGTCCGTGACCGTCATCCACCGGCCGAAGCGGAAGCTGCGGGCAGTCTCGCGTGCAACAGGGTCCACGTCATCGAGTCCGGCCAGCGTCTGCAGCAGCATCGGCCAGAGAGCCGCGTAGGTGATGAGGATGAGGCCGGACTGGAATCCGCCGCCGACCAGCAGGATGACGGCGGGAACGAGCGCGACCGACGGGATGGGCCGAAGGAATTCGATGGTCGAGTGCGTGAACGCGCGAGCACCCGGGATGAGCCCGATGAGCAGTCCGAGCACGAAGCCGCCGACCACCGCGATCGCGAGGCCGAGGGCCCAGGTGCGGACAGTGCTCATCATCATGCCCCAGAACTCGAGCGTGGTGGCGAGTTGCCCGAGGCGCAGCACGATTTCGCTCAGCGGAGCGAAGACGTGGGGGTCGATGAGGCCCACGCGGGCGACGAGCTCCCAGGCGACGATCAGGAGCACGAAGCCGGTGAGCGCATTGAGTCGGCTCAGGAGGCCGCGGTCCGCGCGACGCGGAGAGCGGGAGCGGGCGTCGGGTGTCGCACTCGTCGCCGTCGACTGCATCGTTGCTGTCATGTGGGTTCCTTCTCTTGCGGTACGTGCCGCTCTCCGAGCTTTCGAGGAGCGGCACGTACCGCTGAACTGTCCGACGGACGGAGCACTGTCTAGCGCGGGACCTCGCTCCAGACGAGGTCGTCGTACGTGACCTCGCTCTTGACGATTCCGTACTCGCGCGTGTACTTCGCGAAGAGGTCGATCGACTCCTCCGGAAGGTCCGGGCGGAACGTGCACAGCGTGATGCCCTCCGCCTGCTCGGGAGACAGTCCGCTGAACTCGGGCACGATCTTCCGCACGGCATCGGGGTTGTCACTCGCGAACTCGAGCGACGCGGAGATAGCGGCGCCGATGCGCGTGAACAGCTCGGGGTTGGCCGCGAGCTGGGCATCCGAGGTGTAGTAGGCGCTCGTCACGATCGACTCGTCCGACATGGCGAGGTACGGAGTCGAGATGGCTCTGAACCCCTCCGCGATAGCCGCGCTTCCGAAGGGCTCGGAGCCGACCATCGCATCGACCTGTCCGGAACGGAGGGCGGGCAGCTCGTCCGGGAACGGCAGTTCGACCCATGTGACCTTGGCAGGGTCGCCGCCGTCTTCGGTGATCGCGATGGACGCGAGCATCTGGGCGAGGCCGTTGAGGGCGTTGACCGTGACCTTCTTGCCTTCCAGATCGCGGGCACGCTCGATTCCGCTGTCGGGAGCGACCTCGATCATTGTGACGTCGGCGCCTTCCTTGGCGGTCGACGCCGAACCCGGAGCGATGATCTTGATGGGCAGACCCTGGTCGTTCGCCTGGAGCAGGGACACCATGTTGCTGAAGCCGAAGGTGTATTGGCCGGAGACCACGGACGGGATCACTGCGGCGCCGGACGCCCCGACATTGATGTTGACGTCGAGGCCCTGCTCCTCGAAGAGGCCCTCCTGAACGCCGAGGTAGATCGCTGCGACATCGACGACGGGAACGACGCCCACTTCGATCGTGACCTTCTCGAGCGGATCACCGGATGCCGGTCCGTTCGACGAGGTACCGGCGCATCCGGCGAGCATGAGGGACGCCGCGGCCATGAGCGCTGCGCCGGCCAGGAGTCTGCGATTCGGGTGCTTCACTCTCTATTCCTCCTTGAATAGGGGTCTCGCGACCGAAGCCGCGTCAGCCGACACTATGTGCCGACCATCGAAATGTACACTAAGCGTACAGTTGCCCGCAAGGCGTTCACTTCGCGATCGATGATTCGCCGGCCTGGATAGCCTCAATGACCCCAGGCGCGCATCCGGGGTCTGCGTGTGAGCGAGGCGGGGGGCGACATCGACCGATGGTCCGGCTCTCTTTACACACGGTCCGTTAAGAACGGGGTCGCTTCGCCGACGGACGAGCAAAGGCGGGTCGACGCGACGGTCAGGACGACGCCGTCGTTCCGTTGAGTCTCGCGTCGCGCGCAGGCGATCGATCCGACGCAGCACCGACCCGGATCTGCAGTCGGCCGCCGGATCATCTCCGCGGGTCTCGACCGACCTCAGGCGGCCGACGCGGCGTCAGGAGGGAGCGCAGATCTTCAGGGACGCCCCGTCTCAGTCCAGCAGGAGTGCGGGTTCCTCGAGGATCGACGCCACATCGGCGATGAACCGGCTCATGCCGTCGCCGTCGATGACGCGGTGGTCGAACGATCCCGACACGGTCGTGACGAACCGCGGGCGCACCTCGCCGTCGACGACCCACGGCTTCTGGCGGATCGTGCCCATCGCGACGATGCCCGACTCGCCGGGGTTGATGATCGGCGTCCCGGCATCCATCCCGAACACGCCGATGTTCGTGATCGTGATCGTGCCGCCCTGCTGATCCGCGGGCGACGTCCGGCCCTCGCGGGCGGTCAGCGTCAGCTTCTCGAGAGCCTGGGCGAGGCCCCGCATGCTGAGATCCTGCGCGTCCTTGATGTTCGGGACGAGCAGACCCCGCGGCGTCGCGGCGGCGATGCCCAGGTTGACGTAGTTGCGGACGCGGATCTCGGCCGATCCGTTCTCGCCCTCGACCCACGCGGCGCCGACGAGGGGCGTCCGACGGCACGCCCAGATGACGGCACGCGCCATGATCAGCAGCGGCGAGACCTTGATGTCGGCGAAGTCCGGCGACGCCTTGAGGCGCTTGACGAGCTCCATCGTGCGGGTCGCGTCCACGTCGGTCCACACCGACACGTGCGGAGCCGTGTAGGCCGAGCGCACCATGCCGGACGCCGTCGCCTTGCGCACGCCCTTGACCGGGATCATCTCCTCGCGGTCGTCGGCGCCGTGCGGACGGGCGGCGGTCGTCGCCGGCGCGGGCGTCGACCGGACCTCCGCCCCGGCAGCCGCGGTCACGGGGATGGTGTGCTCACGCACGGCGGGGGCGGCGGGGGTCGCGATGTTGCGGAACACGCTCGCCTGGGTGGCGTGGGCCACGACGTCGTCGCGCGTGACCTCACCGGCCGGACCGCTGGGCGTCACCTGTGCGAGATCGACGCCGAGGTCGCGGGCGAGCTTGCGGACCGGGGGCTTCGCGACGACGCCGACGGATGCCCGGACGGCCGCGCCGCGCTCGGCGGGACGCTTGCGCCGCGACGAGACGGCACCGCCCGTGCCGTAGCCGACGAGGACGGCGCCGGCGGCATCGTCCTCGGCGGGGGCGGCCGGCTCGCCGTGCGCGGAGAGGCCCGACGCGGCATCCGGCTGCGCCGCGGCCCCCGCGATCGTGATGATCGCGGCTCCGACCGTGACCGTCTCGCCCTCGGGCGCGAGCAGCTCGCCCACCGTCCCGGCGAAGGGCGACGGCAGCTCGACGAGGGACTTGGCGGTCTCGATCTCGACGAGGACGTCGTTGACCGCCACCGTGTCGCCGGGCGCCACGTGCCACTGGACGATCTCGGCCTCGGTGAGCCCTTCGCCGACATCCGGCAGGTGGAAGGTCTGCGTGCTCATGCGGTTCTCCGGTCAGTAGGCGAGGGCGCGGTCGACGGCCTCGAGGATGCGGTCGGCATCGGGCAGGTACGTGCCCTCGAGCTTGGCGGCCGGGAACGGCACGTCGAACCCCGACACGCGCAGCACCGGCGACTCGAGGGCGAAGAACGCGCGCTCCATGACGGTGGCCGCGACCTCGGATCCGACCGACACGTTGCCGGGCGCCTCCTGCGCGTAGACCATGCGCCCGGTCCTGCGCACGGAGTCGAGGATCGGACCGTAGTCGATGGGCGAGAGGGAGCGCAGGTCGACGACCTCGCAGCTGGTGCCCTCGGATTCGGCGAGCGCGGCCGCCTGCAGCAGCGTCGTCACCATCGCGCCGTGGCCGACGAGGGTCACGTCGGTTCCGCGACGGACCACGCGGGACGCGTGCAGCGGCAGTGCGCGCTGCGCCGTGTCGACGTCGCCCTTGAGCCAGTACTTGGCCTTCGGCTCGAGGAAGATCACCGGATCCGCCGACGCGATCGCATCCTGGATCATCCAGTAGGCGTCGTTCGGCGTCGACGGCGAGACGACGCGCAGACCCGGGGTGTGCGCGAAGTACGCCTCCGGGCTCTCCTGGTGGTGCTCGACGGCCCCGATGTGGCCGCCGTACGGGATGCGGATGACGACGGGGAAGGACACCGCGCCCTCGAGCCTGTTGGTGAGCTTCGCGAGCTGCGTCGTGATCTGGTCGAACGCGGGGAAGACGAAGCCGTCGAACTGGATCTCGATCACGGGACGGAACCCGGCCATGGCGAGTCCGATCGCCGTGCCGACGATGCCCGACTCGGCGAGCGGGGTGTCGAGGACCCGTCGGTCGCCGAACTCGGCCTGCAGCCCCTCGGTGACGCGGAAGACGCCGCCGAGCTTGCCGATGTCCTCTCCCATGAGCAGCACGTGGTCATCGGCCGCCATCGCCGCGCGCAGTCCCGCGTTGAGCGCCTTGGCGAACGGCATCGCGACCGTGCCGGTTGCGTTGGATGCGGTGCTCATGCGGCACCCCCTTCGAACGACGCCTCGTAGTCGGCGAGCCAGCGCTCCTGCTCGGCGACGAGGGGATGGGGCTCGGAGTAGACGTGCGCGAACATCGCGGATGCCTCGAGGCCGCCGAGCTCGTTCGTGCGCACGCGCACGTCGTCGGCGAAGGCTGCGGCCTCGGCATCCGTCTCGTCGAAGAACGCCGCCGACGCTCCCCGCCCTTCGAGATAGGTGCGCATGCGGGCGATCGGATCGCGACGCGCCCACGACTCCTCCTCGCCCGAGGTGCGGTACTTCGTGGGGTCGTCGCTGGTCGTGTGGGCGCCCATCCGATAGGTGAGCGCCTCGATGGCGCGCGGTCCCTCTCCCGCGCGCGCCTCGTCGAGGGCGAGCTTGGAGACCGCGTAGCTGGCGAGCACATCGTTGCCGTCGACGAGCACCGAGGGCATCCCGTACCCCGCCGCCCGACGGTGCAGCGGGACCCGCGACTGGGTCGCGACGGGCACCGAGATGGCCCAATGATTGTTCTGCAGGAAGAACACCTGCGGGGTGCGGTAGGTGTTGGCGAAGACCATGGCCTCGTGCACGTCGCCCTGGCTCGAGGCTCCGTCGCCGTAGTAGACGATCACGGCGGTGTCGCGTTCCGGATCGCCGGTGCCGCACTTCCCGTCGAAGACGAGGCCCATCCCGAACCCCGTCGCGTGCAGCGTCTGCGACCCCAGGACGAGGGTGTAGATGTGGGTGTTGCCGTTCTTCGGGTCGGTCGGGTCCCATCCGCCGTGGGTGAGCCCGCGCATGACCCGGATGATGTCGATCGGGTCGACGCCGCGGGTGGTGGCCACGACGTGCTCGCGGTACGAGGGGAACAGGTGGTCCTGCGGGCGGGCGGCGCGCACGGATCCGACCTGGGCCGCCTCCTGACCGAAGGACGGGGGCCAGAGGGCGAGCTGGCCCTGGCGCTGGAGGTTCGTGGCCTGGCGATCGAACGCCCGGACGACCACCATGTCGCGGTAGAACGTCTCGAGGTCCGCATCCGTGAGGGAATCGATGAGCGGCAGGTAGCGCTCGGCCTCGGCCGTGGGGGCGAACGTCCCGTCGGAGGCCAGAACGCGCACGAGTGCCGGGTCGTCGGGCGTGGTCATCCCTCCACGCTAGACCCGCGTGCATGCGCGGGTCTGCATGAGGCGCGGCGTGCGGGCTACCTTTCCCCCTTGGCCCTTGCCCCTTGGGCCTTGGCCCTTGGCCCGTGGCCCGTGGCCCTCGGCCCTCGGCCCGCCTCTCCCCCAGGTTCGGGGTCGCCTGTGGTCGCCACCCCGCGAGTTCGGGGTCGCGTGAGGTCGCCTCCCCACGGGTTCGGAGTCGCGTGTGGTCGCCACCCGGGCGCAACACCGACCAGATGCGACCCCGAACCTGCGGGCGAGAGCGGGCGAGAGAGAGCGAGGGCGAGAGCGGGCGAGAGAGAGCGAGAGCGAGGCCCCCCGCGGGGGCGAGACCCCCTAACCCAGGTCCACGACGGCGCAGCCGAAGGGGGCCAGGCGCAGGGTGCCGCCGTCGAGCACAGCCGACGACGACAGCAGGATCTCGGCGGGCGCCCCCGCGGGCAGGGCGACCTCACGCGCGGCGCCCGCCGGGTTCAGAGCCACGAGCAGCCCCTCCCGACGGAACACGAAGGGCGCGCCCGTCGAGACGACGTCGACGACCCCGCGGGCGCCGAGGCGGGGATCGCGACGGCGGAGCGCGATCGCCTCGCGCACGAAGTACAGGAGGGAATCGGGATCGGCCAGCTGGGCGGCGACCGTGGGGCGGGCGGGGTCGGGGTCCTCGGGGAGGTAGTGCGAGGCGGATGCCGGCGGCCAGGCATCCGGCACCGCGCCCCACTGCATGGGCGTGCGGGACCCCGCGCGCTCGTAGCGCGGGCCGAGGGACGAGCCCTCGAGCGAGGGGAGATCGGGCACGTAGCGCATGCCGATCTCGTCCCCGTAGTAGATGCACGGCAGCGCGGGCCAGGTGAGGGCGAGCAGCAGCGCCGGACGCACCTGGTCCGCGCTGCGCGGCCCGCTCACCAGTCGGGTGAAGTCGTGGTTCGCGGTCGGCAGGCCGACCACGCCGCTGCGGCCGGATGCCTCGATCGCATCGTGCGCGCGGCGCCAGGCCGCGACGAAGTCGCCGGCGTCGCCCGCCCCCGAGGCATCCGCCCACGGCACGCGCGGCTCCCACGCGTCGTGGACGGTGCCGGCGCCGTCGTTCCACAGCGACTTGAGCGGCAGACCGTCGTCGTCGCCCCCGAACTGCAGGAAGAAGTCGACGTCGAAGCCCGCGGGCACGGCGCGGGCCGGGTCGCCCCACTCCGACACGAGGAGCCGGCCGGGGTGGGTCCGCTCGATCCTGCCGCGCACGTCTCGCCACAGCTTCGCCGTCTCGACGTGCCCGGGGTCGTCCTTCACCAGGGATGCGGCCATGTCGACGCGGAACCCGCTGATGCCGCGGTCGTACCAGCCGGTGACGATGTCCACGAGGGCATCGCGGTTGCGTCGCGGGCCGTCGGCGTCGACGCCCTGACGCCAGGGCTCCGTCGCATCGGGTCGGGCGTAGCCGAAGTTCAGCGCGGGCTGGAACGCGAAGAAGTTCGGCCGGTAGAAGCCTCCGCGTGCGCCGTCGACCGGAACGAATCCCGCGTGCGGGTCCGGACTGAAGACGTAGCGGTCATCGGTCGGATCGTCGCACGCGGATCGGAACCACGGATGCGTGTCGGAGGTGTGCCCCGCGACCAGATCGAGGAGGATCGCGATGCCGCGGCGATCGGCCTCGGCGACGAGCCGGTCCAGCGCGGCATCGCCGCCGTAGCGCGGGTCGATGCGCGAGAAGTCCGCGACGTCGTAGCCGGCGTCGCGCATCGGCGAGACGAAGCACGGCGAGATCCACACCGCGTCCACGCCGAGCCATGCGAGGTAGTCGAGCCGCGCCGCGACGCCGTCGAGATCGCCCATGTCGTCGCCGTCGGCGTCCGCGAAACTCTGCGGGTACACCTGGTACAGCACCAGCTCATCGAGTCTCGTCGCGGTCTTCTCCGGGTGCATCGTCGCCTCCTCGCCATCGCCGTCCTGCGGCGCCGTCCGAGAAGACTACTTGATGTAACCGGTTACATTGAGCTATCGTGGCCAATGTATCCGGTTACATCCGATCGGAACGATTCCGGAAGCCATCCGGAACGACCCCGGAACCCGCTCGGCAGAGCCCCGTCAACCCCTGGCGGAGGATTCCCCCCGACGGCCACGATGACCCCACGCGAGGAGGCGACATGGACGACCCGACCCCCACCCCCGGCTCCCCCTCCGCGCCCGGCACCAAGCCGACGATCCGCGACATCGCCCGCGCGTCGGGCGTCTCCGTCGCCACCGTCTCCCGCGTGACGCACGACGACCCCCGCGTGACCCGCGCCACGAAGGAGCGCGTACAGGAAGCGATCGATCGCCTCGGCTACCGCCCGTCGGCGCTCGGCCGGGCCCTCTCCTACCGGCGCACCAACACTCTCGGCATCGTGCTGCCGGGTCTCGGCGGCCCGTACTTCGCCGCCCTGATCGAGGGAGCCGAGTCGGTCGCCGTCGAGCGCGGTGTCGCGATCAACGTCCTCGGCACCCACCTGCGCCCGGATGCGGCGGCCTCCGTCCGTCAGCTCGCCGAACGCACCGACGGTCTCATCATCGCGGGCGGCACGCTGCCGGCGACAGAGCTGGCCGCGCTCGCCTCCGCGGGGCGGGTCGTCCTGGTCGCCGGAGACCACGAGAGCATCCCCACCGTCGCCGTCGACGGGCGTACCGCCGCCGCCGAGCTCACCGCCCACCTGATCGAGATCCACGGGCATCGACGCCTGCGCTTCGTCGGCGAGCCCGCTGGCTCGCCCGACACCGCGGCGCGATACGAGGGCTTCACCGACGCGCTCGCCGCCCACGACCTCGTCGAGGCGGGCGAGCCGCTGCGCCTCGGCCTCGACGTCCGCTCCGGGGGGCTGGCCGCGCGCGAGCTCCACGACGCGGGCGTGCTCCCGGATGCGCTCGTCTGCGCGAACGACGAGCTCGCGATCGGCCTGCTGGCGACGCTCCCCGGGCTCGGCCACCGGATCCCCCGGGACGTGGCGATCACGGGCTTCGACGACCACGCCCTCGCCGAGATCGCCTCTCCCCGCCTGACCACCGTCCACCAGCCCATCGAGGACCTGGGGGCGCGCGCCGCCGCCTACGCCCTCGCCGACGACGGCGGTCTCCCGCAGCGCACGGTGCTGCCCACACGCCTGGTCATCCGCGAATCGTGCGGATGCACGGAGACCGACGCATCCGCCCCACCGCAGGAGGCGGACCGCTGAGAACCCGCCGGTCGACGCCGACCGGCCCCGAAGGAACGAGGAGGTTCCGATGAGAAAGCGCACGAGAGTCGTCGTGGGCGCCCTGACGGTTGCCGCCGTCCTGGCATCCTCCGCCTGCGCGAACGTCGGGCTGGGCGCCCCGCCCGACGCCCCCGAGGGATTCATCCCCGAGCTGCGGATGCCCTCCGAGGCCGGCGGGTCGGTGCAGGGCCTCAAGAACTACAACTACCTGTCCCCGAACGCGACGGTGCAGACCTGGGTGTACGAGCCGCTGATGATCCGCGACCGGTTCACGTGCGACGCCGTGCCCTACCTCGCGACCTCGTACGAGTGGGACGGCACCGACCGCATGGTCGTGCACCTGCGTGACGGCGTGACATGGAGCGACGGCGAGCCGTTCACCGCCGACGACGTCGTCTACACGTTCACCGCGGGCAAGGAGTTCCCGGCCGCGGACAAGGCCGGCCTGTGGGGCGACTACTTCGGCGCACCGGCCGAAGCGGTGACCGCCCTCGACGACCACACGGTCGAGTTCCGCTTCGCGGGGCCCGCCGTGCCCAAGACCGACGAGATCCTGCAGACGACGAAGATCCTCCCCGCGCACATCTACGCGGACCAGGGCGATCCCACGCAGTTCATCGACACCGAGGGGATCGGCACGGGGCCGTTCGTCCCGGCCGCCTACAACGGACGCCGCCTCGTGCTGGAGCGCAACGCGACCTACTGGAACGCCGACGAGGTGAAGATCCAGCAGATCTCCCTCGAAGGGCAGTACGACGCGAACTCGGGCGCGCTGAAGATCCGCTCGGGCGCGCTGGACCTCTATCGCGGCGACATCCCGAACCCGCCTCGCTCGATCGTGGCCGCCGACCCCGAGAACGCGCACTTCTTCTTCCCGCCGGACGCCTCGACGGTGATCGCGATCAACACGGAGCGCCCGGTGCTGAGCGACCCGGCCTTCCGTCAGGGGATCGCGTATGCCATCGATCGAGAGGCCATCGCCGAGCGGGCGAGCTTCGGCATCATGAGCCCCGCCAGCCAGACGATGCTGCTCCTCCCCTTCCAGGAGGCGGAGGTGCCGGAGAAGTGGAAGGGCCGGGAGTTCATCCCCTACGACCCGGCGGAGGCCGACCGCCTCCTCGACGAGGCGGGCTATGCCAAGAACGCCGACGGCTGGCGGGTGGATGAGAACGGCCAGCCGCTCTCGTTCGTCTTCAGCGTCCAGGCGGGCTGGATGGACTTCATCGCGATGGCCGACGTGATCGTGCGGAACCTCCGCGCGGTCGGCGTGCAGGCCAAGATGGTCGCGACCGATCCGAACGCGGTCGACGGGATGCAGCGGTCGGGCGACTTCGACATGCTGCTCGACTTCGTCGGCGGCGGATGCCAGCGCGCGAAGGACCTCGGATCGCGGCTGAACTCGGCACAGATCTCGCACGACAAAGAGCTGCTGCTCAACCGGTCGCGCTTCGCGGACCCCGCCGTCGACGAGCTCGTCGCCGAATGGGCCAACACGACCGACCCCGCGCGCGCGAAGGAGATCCAGGACCAGGTGATCGACGTCTTCATGACGCAGTTCCCCTACATCGCGCTCCAGTACGCCCCCAGCCGCCTCATCTATCGCACCGACAACGCGGTGGGCTGGCCGAGCGAGGACAACCCCTACCCGGTCGACCAGCTGCTGCGCCTCGCGACGACGCTTCGGCCTCCTGGCACCGCGGACAGCGCGGGCGACGGCGGATCGACGTCGGGAGAGGACTGAGCCGTGAAGTACTACGTGCGCAAGACCGGCTACTTCCTGCTGACCCTGTGGGCGGCAGCCACCCTCAACTTCATCATCCCGCGCCTGCAGCCCGGCGACCCCGCGGAGATCATGGTGCGCCAGATCAGCGGCAAGGGGGAGGTCGACCCGGCTCAGGTCGCCGCGATCCGCACCATGCTCGGCTACGGAGACGACAACATCTTCGTCGCCTACGGCAAGTATCTGGGGCAGCTGGTGCGCGGCGACTTCGGGATCTCGTTCACCTACTTCCCGTACCCGGTCGTCGACGTGATCGGGCAGGCGCTGCCCTGGACCCTGGTGCTCGTCGGGCTCACCCAGGTGCTGTCGTTCCTGCTCGGGACCCTCCTCGGCGCCGTCGCGGCCTGGAAGCGCAACAGTCGCTTCGACACCTCGATCTCGATCGGCTCGACGTTCATCGGCAACCTGCAGTCGGTCTGGATCGGACTCATGGTGCTGTTCGTCTTCGCCTACACACTCGGCTGGTTCCCCGCGTCCGGCGGCTACGGCTACACCGAGCAGGGCTTCACGCCGCTCCACATCGCCGACGTCATCTCGCACGGCTTCCTCCCCGCCCTCACCCTCATGGTGACCGCGCCGATCGGGTTCATCCTCTCGATGCGGAACACGATGGTGCAGGTCCTCGGCGAGGACTACATCCGCCTGGGCATGGCGGCCGGCCTCAAGGAGCGCACCCTCGCCATCGGCTACGCGGCCCGCAACGCGCTGCTGCCCGTCATCACGGGCTTCGCGCTGTCGCTCGGGGTGCTGATGGGCGGATCGATCCTCATCGAGACGGTGTTCGACTACCCCGGCATGGGCAGGCTCATGGGCGAGGCGACCTCGAACCGCGACTTCCCGCTGATGCAGGCGATCCTCTTCGCCACGATCGTCATCGTCCTGACGGCCAACTTCGTCGTCGACCTCCTCTATCCGCTCATCGATCCGCGCGCACGCAAGGCCAAGGCCTGAAAGGCAGGTGACAGGGATGTCCGACAACAACTCCATGCCGCGTCAGTCCGAGCTGCCGCCCGAAGTCGTCGCCCAGGTCGGGCTCGACCGCGCTCCCGACGACGAGAACCCGATGACCCGTCCGACGCGCACGTATCGTCGGCGCGTCACCGGCGAGGATGCCTCCACGAGCGAGGTCGTCGCGATCGTCCGGCCTCCGCGCTGGTACGCGGTGATCTGGTCGAGCCGGAAGGCCCGGATCGGCATCTTCATGCTCGCGGCCTTCCTGCTGATCGCGCTGCTGGCCGACGTGATCGGCATGCACAGCCCGACCGATGCGAGCTTCGCGCCCGTGCAGGACCCCAGCCCGGAGCACTGGATGGGCACCAACTCGCTCGGCTACGACATCTGGGCCCAGCTCGTCCACGGCACCCGGCTCTCCCTGGCCATCGGCGTGCTCGGCGGCCTGGCGACGATCCTCATCGCCCTGGTCATCGGCCTCATCGCCGGGTACACGGAGGGGTCGCCCCTCGACGACGGGCTGTCGTTCCTCACGAACCTGGCCCTCGTCGTGCCCGTCCTGCCCCTCATGATGGTGATCGTCGCGTACAGCGAGACCCGCGGGCTGCTCCTGCTCGTCTTCGTCGTCGCGATCACCAGCTGGGCGGGAGCGTCGCGGGAGATGCGCTCGCTCATCATCTCGATGCGCAACCGCGAGTACGTCACCGCGGCGCGGTTCGGCGGCGACGGGATGCTCCGGATCGTGTTCCGCGAGATCATGCCCAACATGTCCTCGCTCATCGTGTCGGGGTTCATCGGCGCCGCCACCGGCGCCATCGCCGCCGAGGCCGGGCTGTCGTTCATGGGCTTCGGCGATCCGAACACGGTCAGCTGGGGGCAGATGCTCGCCCAGGCCAATGCGAACGGGGCGCTCGTGCAGGGCCTGTGGATCTGGCTCGTGGCGCCGGGCATCATGCTGGCGCTCCTCATGACGTCCCTCACCTTCGTGAACTTCGGCGTCGACATGCTCAGCAACCCGCACCTGCGAGAGGACGAGAAGTGATGGACATCCGGAACCAGACCCCGAGCACGGGGCCGGTCCTCTCGGTCGAGGACCTGTCCGTCCGGTACACGCCGAAGATCGGCGCGCCGGTGGATGCCGTGAAGAAGGCCTCTCTGCAGGTCTCGCCCGGCGAGTTCGTCGGACTCGCCGGCGAGTCCGGGTCGGGCAAGACCACGTTCGCTCAGGCGGTGCTGAAGCTCCTGCGCAGCCCGGGGCACATCGTCGGCGGCCGCGTCCGCTGGGGCGACACCGACGTCACGGAGATGGACGACGACGCGCTGCGGCCCCTCCGCTGGAGCTACGTCTCGACGGTGTTCCAGTCGAGCATGAACTCCCTGAACCCCGTCGTCCGGGTGCGGCGGATGTTCGAAGACGTCCTGCACGAGCACGACGGCGCCGACGGGAAGGCCGCGCGACAGCGCGCCGAGGAGCTGTTCGACCTCGTGAGCGTCGACGCGAAATTCCTCGACATGTTCCCGCACGAGCTGTCCGGAGGGATGCGGCAGCGGGTGAACCTCGCGCTCGCCCTCGCGCTGCGCCCGCAGCTCGTGCTGTTCGACGAGCCGACCACGGGTCTCGACGTCGTCGTGCAGAAGTCTATCCTGGACAAGATCCGCGAGCTGCAGGAGCGCGAGCGCTTCGGAGCCATCCTCATCACCCACGACATGGGCACCCTCCTCGACTTCTCCGACCGCATCGCGGTCATGTACGAGGGCGAGATCGTCGAGGACATGAGCGCGGCGGCGGCGGTCGACACGGGCGAGGGCGGCGGCGGCCCCCGGCATCCGTACTCGATCCATCTCGTGGGCTCGTATGCGGAGCTCCTGGGCGAGGACGTGCCGGGCTACGCCGGCGCCGAGCTGGAGCGGCCCCGCGAGGTCACCGCGGAGGCGCCGACATCGCACCCGCCCGTGCTCGAGGTGGAGGGACTGAACCGGCGCTTCGAGAAGCGGCACGGCCTGCGAACCGAGTACGTCGACGCCGTGAAGGACGTGTCGTTCACGCTCGCCGAAGGCGAGGTGACCGCCCTCGTCGGCCAGTCAGGATCCGGGAAGTCCACCATCGCCCGCATCCTCACCCGGATCGACAGCCCGAGCTCGGGCACCGTCCGCTATCACGCCCGGGAGAAGCGCGGCGGGGGCGTGCACGACATCACCCGCCTGCACGGCCGGCTCGCCCGGGAGTACCAGCGGAACGTGCAGTACGTGTTCCAGGATCCGTACGCCGCGTTGAACCCGACCCTCACCGTCGGCTACGCCCTGTCCCGGCCGCTCGTCAACTTCCTGAACGTGCGCCCGCGCGAGGCGATCGAACGCGCGGCGAGCCTCCTCGAGGACGTCGGCCTCACTCCCGCCGGCCGCTTCCTCGGCCGGCTGCCGCACGAACTGTCCGGCGGACAGCGCCAGCGCGTCGTCATCGCGCGGGCTCTGGCCGCCGAGCCGCGCCTCGTGATCGCCGACGAACCGATCGCGAGCCTCGACGTCTCGATCCGGGCCGAGATCCTCGAGGTGCTGCAGTCGCTCGTGAAGGACCACGGCGTCGGCATGCTCTACATCACCCACGACCTGCTCTCGGCGAAGACGCTCGCCAACCACGCGCTCGTGCTGCGCGACGGCGAGCTCATCGAGTCGGGGCCCGCCGACGAGGTGATCGACAACCCCCGCGCGGAGTACACCCGGCAGCTGCGCGATGCCATCCCCAACCCCTTCGAGAAGAGGACCGCCGCATGACGACCGACGTCTCCGTCGAGATCGACCTGCCCGCCGACATCCGCACCCTGACCGAGACAGAGGTGGATGCCAGCATCCGGTGGCTCTGGGAGCACGCCACCGCCGACCCCCGCAGCCCCGGCTGCGGCCTCGTGCTCGACCGCGACGATCTGCCGGGGGTCGCCACCGTCGCCGCCACCGGGTTCGCGCTCGCCGCATGGTGCGTCGGCATCGAACGGGGCATCCTCACCCGGACGGCCGTCCTGGAACGCGTCCGCGGCACGCTGCGCACCCTCGAGGAGTCGGTGCCCGAGCACCACGGCTTCCTCGCCCACTTCGTCGACGCGGACACCGGCGCGCGCCGCGGGGGGTCGGAGTACTCGACGATCGACACGGCGCTGGCACTGTGCGGAGCCGTCGCGGCGGCGTCCATCCTCGACGACGCCGAGGTGTCCGCACGCACCGACCGGCTTCTCGAGCGCATCGACTGGCGCTGGCTCAGTGCGGAGCGCGACGGCCGGACCGTCCTGAGGATGGCGTGGGTCGAGAGCAGCGGCGACGACTACGCCGACGGCGCGGACGAGGGCGGTTTCGTGAGCGCCTGGTCGATGACGGCGGAGCAGCTGCCGATGTATCTGCTCGCCGCCGGGCATCCGGACGTCTCCGCCGAGCTCGCGCAGGCGCTGTGGCGCGGCTTCGACAAGCCCGTCGGCGAGTACGGCGGCCACGAATGCGTCTACGAGCCCGGCGGGACGCTGTTCACCTATCACTTCCCCCTCGCGTTCTACCCCTTCCAGCGCGTGCGCGACCTCGACGGGCGCGACTGGTGGCGCAACGCACGCGAGGCGTCGCTCGCCTCCCGGGCGTGGTGCGCCGACGAGGCCGGGCGCTTCCGTACGTTCGCAGCGGGCCTCTGGGGTCCGGCCGCAGGGCTCGGACCGAGCGGATACGTCGTCAACGGCGCCCGCCCGTCGGCGGAGGAGCCCCGGTGCGACGGCACAGTGCCGCCCGTCTCGCTCTTCGGGGCGCTGGCGCTCGCCCCCGAGGCCGTGGCACCCGCGCTCCGGGTGCTGCGCGACGAGCATCCGGATGCCTGGAACGAGTGGGGCGCGACCGACGGGATCAACCTCGAAGGCGAGACGCCCTGGTACGCGGCGCCGCGCTACGGCCTCAACAAGGGCGCGACCGCCCTGCTCGGGGCGGCGGCGCTGGGCTCGACGCTCGTCTGGGACGCCTTCGCCGGGCATCCCTGGATCGCCCGGGGCGCCGAGCGCCTCGGATTCACGCGCGCGTGACCGCGGGGCCGCGGGCAGGGGTCGGGGTCGGTGTGGCTCGGGGTCGGGGTGGCTCGGGGCCGTGGTCGGGGTGGGGTCGGGGTCGCGCGCCGCAGGTTCGGGGTCGCATAAGGTCACCCCGCCCCGGTTCGGGGTCGCCTGAGGTCACCCCCATCCGAGTTCGGGGTCGCCTCAGGTCGCCATTCGGGCAGAACACTGACCAGACGCGACCCCGAACTTGACTTGTGCCCCCCAGGGAAAGACCCCACAGGTTCGGGGTCGTGTGTGGTCACCCCGTTCGAGTTCGGGGTGACGTGTGGTCATCAGACCGGGCGCTCCGCAAGTTCGGGGTCGCTTGTGGTCGCCCCCGCGCAGGTTCGGGGTCGCCTCAGGTCGCCATTCGGGCAGAACACCGACCAGACGCGACCCCGAACCCGAAGGGCGAAACCCACCAGGGCGAAACCCACCAGGGCGAAACCCACCAGGGCGAAACCCACCCAGAGCAGACCCCCGGGGGCGCGGGTCAGGAAGCGGTGAGAGCGGCCACACGCACGATGTCGTCGATCGCCTCGTGCTCGCCGATCGAGACGCGCACGCCGTCGCCCGCGAACGGCCGCACGATCAGCCCGGCCTCTTCGAACGCGGCGGCGACCTCGAGCGCGCGGTCCCCGGCGGGGAGCCAGACGAAGTTGCCCTGCGCGTCGGGGACATCCCACCCGGTCTCGCGCAGCCGCGCGACGAGGGCGTCACGCCGCCCGGCGATGTCGCGCACGCGCTCGAGCAGCTCGTCCTCGGCGTCGAGACTGGCGAGCGCCGCCTCTTCGGCCGCAGCCGTCACCGACAGCGGGATGCCCGTGCTGCGCGCCGCGGCGAGGATGCCGGGGTGGCCGACCGCGTAGCCGACGCGCAGGCCGGCGAGTCCGTACGCCTTCGAGAACGTGCGGAGCACGACGACGTTCGGATGCCCCGCCGAGACGATCGTGCGCCCGTCGACGGCGTCGGGGTCGGTGACGAACTCCGTGTACGCCTCGTCGAGGATGACCAGGACATCCGTCGGGATACGGGCGAGGAACGCCTCGAAACCCGCCTGGGTCACGGTGGGGCCCGTCGGATTGTTCGGCGTGCACACGATGATCAGCCTCGTGCGGTCGGTGACGGCGTCCGCCATCGCCTCGAGGTCGTGGGCGCCTCCGGCGGTGTTGGGCACGGTGACCGCCGTCGCCCCGGCGACCACCGCGAGCCCCGGGTAGGCCTCGAACGAGCGCCACGAGAAGAGGATCTCGTCGCCCGGCCCGCTCGTCGCCTGGGCGAGCTGGAACAGGATCGACACCGACCCGGCGGCGATGTGCACGGCATCGTCGGACACCCCGAAGCGCTCCGCGAGGCGCGCCCGCAGTCGCGGCGACGAGGCGTCCGGATAGCGGTTGAAGGCGATCGCGGACTGGACGGCGGCGACGACGCTCGGCAGCGGGGGGAACGGGTTCTCGTTGCTGGAGAGCTTGAACGCGTCGTCGCCGGCCTGCTTGCCCTGCCGATAGGCGGGCAGCGCGGCGATCTCGGGACGGATGCGGACGGGCAGATCGGTCACACCGCGAGTCTACGGATGACCGACGCCCCGTGACGCCCGGGGCGTCCCGTGGGAGACTGGGCGCACCATGCGATTCATCGTCCGCGTCGTCGTCAACGCCTTCGCCATCTGGGTCGTGACCCTGATCACGGCCCTGGAGGTCGTGGTCACCCCGTTCCCGCCGGGCGAGACCCTTCAGCTCGTGCTGACGCTCCTCGCCGTCGGGGCCGTGTTCGCCCTCGTCAACACGGTGATCGGCACCGTCATCAGAGTCGTCGCGTTCCCGCTCTACATCCTCACCCTCGGCCTCATCTCGCTCCTGGTCAACGGCCTGCTCCTGTGGATCACCGCGTGGTCGACGGGATGGTGGGGCTGGGGCCTGAGCGTGGGCGACTTCTGGCTCGCCGTCGTCGCCGCCCTCCTGATCTCGCTGATCAACTGGGTGTTCGGGATCATCCTGCGCCCCCAGACGTCGCGCCGCCGCTAGCCCTCCCGGGCGCGGTGCCGCGTGCGGCACCGTAGACGAACGCCTCGACGGATCGGGCCCGCGCGAGCTCACCCCACCGGGCGCGGACGGCGTCCATCCGCGGATCACCCGACGCATCCAGCAGGCGGGCCGTGTCCCGATAGGCGTCGAGGCCGTGCTGCCCCCACATCCCGTCGCCGTCGAAGGCCGTCCCGGGCGATGCCCGCGAGGCGACGAAGCTCCCGGCGGCGCCCGTGCCGGTGTCGAGGCCTCCCCCGGCGAGCGCCGAGATCGGGTCATCGAGATGGCGCACCGCGACGCTCAGCGTGCCCGGGTCGACCGCCGCCTCGACCGGGTCGCCGAACGTGATCAGCAACGGCACGTCGAACTCTCCGGAGAGCGCCACGAACGAGGTCACCATCGCACCCTGCGAGTAGCCGACCAGGATCACGCGATCGCCGCTGCGCGCCCCCGCCTCCGCGGCGGCGGCCATCGTCGCGTCGAACGACGCGCTCCGCGTCCGGGTGTACAGCTCGATGTTCGACCGGGCGTCCCAGGCCTCCTCGGCCGGCCCGCCGGGCGCGGTGCCGGCGGCGTAGACGACGAACCGCCGACGGCCGCCGTCCATCGTGTACCGCTCGACGCGCACGCGGCCCTCGCCGCGCGGGATGCGGTCGACGATCTGCGTCAGCGACGTGGGCGCGGTGGTGCGACCGCCGCCGAGGCGACGGACGTGGGTCGACGCGGAGGGTCCGGTGAGCCGGGAGCCCGCGGGGAGGGCGCCGAGTCCCAGAAGCCCGACCGCGCCGACGCCGAGGGAGGCCAGCGCATCCGCACCCCACGGCGAGGAGGCCCCGATCGACCCGGGCGCGCGGTACTGATCGCCGAGAGCGGCCGCCGTCTCGATCCGCCACGTCACCGTCGCCGCGGCGAGCCGGAGCGCGATGGCCGGATCGGCCGCGACGATCGCACGGGCGCGCGAGCGGATCGTTCGCGCGAGCCCGGCGTCGCCCCCGGCGTCCGCCGCTGCGGCTGCGGCGAGCAGCTCGGCCACCTCGTACGTGTCGGCCATGGTGTGCAGATCCGCGGCGAGGCGACGGCAGCGGTCCTGGGCGTCCGCGGCGGCGCCGCCGGGCGGGAAGATCCACACCCCCGACTCCCCGAGCGCCCAGCGCGCTCGTTCGAGGATCTCGCGCACGTCGCCGCACTCCGCGGCGGCGGCGAGCAGTCCCGCCGCCACCGACCGCAGGGTCGCCGTGTCGACGACGACGATCCCTCCGCTGCGGATCTCGAGGTCGCCCTCGGCCGTCGAACCGGTGTCATCCGACACGCCTACCCTCCCCCGCTCCCGAACAGTGCCGAGACGTCGCCGACACCTCCCGGCCGCCCGAGATCGCGCTCCGCCGCGTCGATCCCCCGCAGCATCCGGAGGAGGTCGTCCTCCAGGCAGGCCATCCCCTCGCGGAAGCGTTCCATGGCCCGTGCCCGCCAGGCCGTCGCCTCGGACAGGGACGCGATGCGGTCGCGCAGCAGTACGCCCCTGCCCCGGGCATCCTCCAGGAGCCGTCGGGCCGCGTCGATCCGTTCGGCGGTCGCGGGGTCGTGCGGCGGGTCCATGTTCCGACCCTGCCCGCTCACCCCGGCGCACGGGCGGGCGATCCCGCGATCGGTGGACGGTTCGGGCGAGACCGCCGTCGGGGAGGAGGAGACGCGCGGAACGGGCCGGACATATCGGGAGGACCTATCCTTCACGACCGCGACTCGTCCAGAATGAGGGGATGCCACGTCGTGCCGAGCCCTTCCGCGTCGCCTTCGTGTGCACCGGCAACATCTGCCGGTCCCCCATGGCGGAGATCGTGTTCCGCGACTTCGCGGAGCGTGCGCGTCTGGACGCGTACGTCACGTCGACGAGTTCGGGGACCGGCGACTGGCACGTGGGCGAGCGAGCGGATGCCCGGACGATCGATGCGCTGGCCCGACGCGGCTACGACGGCGAGCACCACCGGGCACGGCAGTTCTCGCTCGACGACTTCGACCGCCACGACCTGATCGTCGCGCTGGACCGCTCGCACGAGCGGATCCTGACCAGCTGGGCGCGAAGCTCGGACGACGCCGACAAGCTCGCCCTCCTCCTCTCGTTCGACGAGTCCGCCGACGGAGCCCTGGACGTGCCCGACCCGTACTACGGCGGCCCGCAGATGTTCGACGAGGTGCTCGCTATGATCGAGAGTGCGAGCCGGGCGCTCTTCCGGCAACTCGAACCCGCGATCCGTCCGACGTCCTGAGCGCCCGCAGTCACCGATCGGAGCCCGCGTCTTGACCTCTGCCACCTCGCTTCCCCCGCAGCCGCTGAGCCCCCTCGACGGCCGCTACCGCGCCGCCGTCGCCGGCCTCGCCGACTACCTGTCCGAGGCGGGACTCAACCGCGCGCGGGTCGAGGTGGAGGTGGAGTGGATCATCGCGCTCACCGACCGGTCGCTGTTCGGTTCCGCGCCGCTGACGGATGCGCAGAAGGATGCCCTCCGCGCCCTCTATCTCGGGTTCGGTCAGGCGGAGATCGACTGGCTCGCCGCGAAGGAGGCGGTGACGCGTCACGACGTCAAGGCCGTCGAGTACCTCGTGCGCGACCGGCTGTCGTCCCTCGGGCTGGACGCCGTCGCCGAGCTGACCCACTTCGCCTGCACGAGCGAGGACATCAACTCCGCCTCGTACGCCCTGACGGTCCGGCGCGCCGTCGAGAACGTGTGGCTGCCGAAGCTGCGCGCCGTGATCGGCGCCCTGGGCGACCTCGCCCGCGAGCACCGCGATGCGCCGATGCTGTCGCGCACCCACGGACAGCCGGCCACGCCGTCGACCATGGGCAAGGAGATCGCCGTCTTCGCGTGGCGTCTGGAGCGCGTCGCCGCGCAGATCGAGGGCGGCGAGTACCTCGCGAAGTTCTCCGGAGCGACCGGCACCTGGTCGGCGCACCTCGCCGCCGCCCCGGACGTCGATTGGCCGGCGCTGTCGCGGTCGTTCATCGAGGGCCTCGGCATCCAGTTCAACGTCCTCACGACCCAGATCGAGTCGCACGACTGGCAGGTCGAGCTCTACGACCGGGTGCGGCACGCGGGCGGCATCCTGCACAACCTCGCGACGGATGTGTGGACGTACATCTCGATGGGCTTCTTCGCCCAGATCCCCGTCGCGGGTGCCACCGGGTCGTCGACGATGCCGCACAAGATCAACCCCATCCGCTTCGAGAACGCCGAGGCGAACCTCGAGATCGCCGGGGGCCTGTTCCAGACGCTGGCGACCACCCTCGTCACGAGCCGCATGCAGCGCGACCTCACCGACTCGACGACGCAGCGCAACATCGGCGTCGCCTTCGGTCACTCGCTGCTCGCCCTCGACAACCTGCAGCGGGGCCTCACGGAGATCCTGCTCGCCCGCGACGTGCTGCTGGCCGACCTCGATGCGAACTGGGAGGTGCTCGCCGAGGCCATCCAGACCGTGGTGCGCGCCGAGATCGTCGCCGGCCGCTCGCAGATCACCGACCCCTACGCCCTCCTGAAGGACCTCACGCGTGGACGCCGCGTCGGGGCGCCGGAGCTCGCCGCGTTCGTCGACGGTCTCGACATCGGCGCCGACGCGAAGGCGCGGCTCATCGCGCTCACGCCCGCGACGTACATCGGTCTCGCCGACGCTCTCGTCGACGAGCTCTGACGCCCGGGCGGACCTCTCGTCCTCGCGTCCGCGCGCCGGTATCGCCGGTCAGTGCCCGCGGCGCGGGGTCCCGGAGCGGGGAGCGTCCGGGTCGGGCGTCTCGCCGTCCATCAGCACGGGACGGTCGACCGGTTTGGTGACCTGCGCGGGATCGACCGCCAGCATCAGCAGCGCGATGATCACGAGGGTCGCGATGAAGGAGATCCCCGCAACCACGAGCGAGACGACGACGACCTGTGCGCGCGCGTCCCCGCCGAGGTCCTGGAAGAACCCCATCGAGACGAGCGCGATGATCCCGCCGAAGGCGGCCGCCGCGAACGCGAAGCCGAGCAGCTGCACGGGCTTCATCAGGTCGCGTCGGGTCGGGCGATGATCGCTCATGCGGTCTCTCCTGCGGGCGGGGTCGGCGCTGCGCCGGCGGGACGAGGGTCGATGACCGCACTCGCGGCCTCCGGAACGGGAACCCCGGGGGCGCGGCGCGGCGAGAAGCCGGCGATGCCGAGGAACACGGCGACGATGGCCGCGTACCCGCCGAATACGCCGACGCCGATCGTGATGCCGGTGAGGGTGTAGCTCGTCCCGTTCGGGCCGGCCTCGCGGATGACGTACTCGAGGCTGTAGGCCGGGTTCACGAGGAGGAGGCCGATCGCCAGGGCGATCGTCACCGCGCCGATGAGGATCGCATCGCGAGCGGTGGGGTCACCGGTGCGGCGGGCGCGCAGCCCCGCGACGAGCTCGGCGACGCCGGTGATCGCGGCCCACGTGATCACGACGACGAAGAAGAGCGCCGTCGTCCGCAGGGGCGGGATGCCCGTGACCATGCCCGCGACCAGGCACACGACGCCCAGGAGCACCGCGGCTGCGCGCGATCCGGGCCGGTACACGAGCCAGGCGGCCAGCAGCAGGACGAGACCCGTCGCGATCGCGAATCCGCTGAACACCGCGAGCCCGACGGCGGCCGAGTGATCGGCCGAGAACGTGATCATCACCGCCGCCATCGCCGCGAGCAGGGCGCGCGCGAGCTGCAGGTGGCGCACCTCGAAGGTGCGGGAGGCGACGTCGGTCACGGCAGGCTCATCCGGGCAGGAGAAAACGGAACCCTCCCAGTCTAGGTCGTCCCCCCGGCGGCCACGCTCGACCGGAGGGGGTGGCCGCCGTCAGGCGACCGCGGCCCGGACGAGATCGCGCACCCTGTCCTCCACGGCCGGTGTCACCGCGACCACGGCGAACGAGGTCGCCCACAGGTCGCCGTCGTCGAGATGCGCATCCTCCGTGAAGTTCACGGTGGGGTATCGGGTGTCGAACTTCGACGCCGGCTGCACGAACACGACGACCTTGCCGTCGGCGGCGTACGCCGGGAAGCCGTAGAAGGTCTTGGGATCCAGGTGCGGAGCCTCCTCGACCACGATGCGGTGCACCGCCCGGGCGAGCTCGCCGTCGACGCCGGCGAGCGCGTCGATCGCCTCGGCGCACGCCTCGAGCTCGCGCGCGAGCTTCGCGGCCCCCTTGAGGCCCTTCGTCGAGCGCAGCTCTTCGGCGCGCTGCGCCATCGCGGCGCGCTCCTCGGCGCTGAATCCGTTGCCCGTGTCGGCCATCTGGACACTCCTCGCAGGTCGTGTCGCCGGGCGCCGTGCGCGGACCGGCGACGACGGATGCCCGCACAGCGCGGGCATCCCTGCGGATCACCTTAGGCCGATCGCCGCGTCCGCGCTCGGTACTCAGTGCTCCAGGACGGGCGCGCCCTCCCAGCGCGGAGCCGCCGGCGCCGCCTCCGTCTGCAGGCCGTAGTGACGCGCGCCCCCCGCGGCGCGGAAGACCTCCACCTTGTGGCGGACGACGTCCTCGACGGCCTCGAGGGCGGGCGGGTAGATGTCGTGGGGCTCACGCTGACGAGGATCCTCGAGCACCTCGCGCAACCGCGCGAAGTACGCCAGCTTCATGTCGGCGGAGATGTTCACCTTGGCCACGCCCCGGGTGACCGCCTCGGACACCTCGTCGTCGGGAGCGCCCGAGCCGCCGTGCAGGACGAGCGGGACCGGCGTCGCGTCCCGCAGACGCGCGACGAGGTCGACCTCGATCTTGGGCGCCACACCCGCCGGATACACGCCGTGGCATGTTCCCACCGCCACGGCGAGGTAGTCGACGCCGGTGTCGGCGACGAACCGCGCCGCCTGCTCGGGGGTCGTGTAGACGATGTCGGCCAGCTCTTCCGCCGTCTTCGGGTCCCGGGGGCCGATCGTGCCGATCTCGCCCTCCACCGACACCCCGACGATGTGCGCCGCCTCCACGACCTTGCGCGTGAGGGCGACGTTCTCCTCGTACGGCAGGAGCGAGCCGTCGATCATCACCGACGTGAAGCCGAGGCGGATCGCTCCGATCACCTGCTCGAACGTCGCGCCGTGGTCCAGCTGGATCGCCACCGGGATCGCGGCGGCCCGCGCGAGCGCGATGGTCGACGCGAGGAACTCGTCGCCCATCAGCTCCCACTCGGCGGGGTGGATCGACACGATCATCGGCGAGCCCGCCGATTCGCACGCGGCGAGGGCCGCGCGCAGCATCCCGTAGTCGCTGATGTTGAACGCGGGGACCGCGAACCCGTGCCGGTACGCCGTGTCCACGATGTGCTTTCCGCTGACGAGCATCTATCTACTGCCTTCCTGAGGGGTGATGAAGAAGTGGGGGGACATCAGCTCTTGACCGCACCATCGGTCATCCCACCGACGAACTGCCGCTGGAACAGCATGAAGACGATGAGCACGGGGAGGCATCCCAGAACGCTCATGGCCATCATTTCGCTCCACTTGAACGAGTGCTCGCCCATGAGCAGCTGGATGCCGACCGGCACGGTGCGCATGTCACCGTTCTTGGTCAGCGCGAGCGCGAACAGGTACTCGTTCCACGCGACCATGAACGTGTACGTGCCGACCGACACGATGCCCGGGGTGGCGACCGGGACCAGCACCTGCCAGAGCGTGCGCAGAGTACCGCCGCCGTCGATCCTGATCGCCTCGTCGAGCTCTCGCGGAATGGTGTTGAAGTACCCGGTCATCATGAGGATCGCGTACGGGATGGTCGCGACGATGTAGGTGAGGATCAGCGCCCAGTAGGTGTCGTACAGGCGCAGCGCGACGACCAGGCCGAAGTAGGGGATCAGGAGCGTGATGGGAGGCACGGCCTGCACGGAGATGATGACCGAGTTGAGCGTCTTCTTGAACGGGAAGTCGAAGCGGCTCAGGGCGTAGCCGGCCATGATGCCCGCGAACAGCGTGAACACGACCACGCCGGCGGACACGACGTAGCTGTTGACGAAGAAGCGGATCTTCTTCGGGTCGGTGACCACCGACACGTAGGCGTCCCACGTGAACGTCTGCGGGATCAGGCTCGGCGGGTAGGCGAAGATCTCCGTGTTGGGCTTGACGGAGTTCGAGATCATCCACACGACGGGGAATCCGGCGTAGAACGCTCCGATGAGCAGGGCGACGAAGACCGCGATCGCGGCGATGAGGCGACGGGTCGAGCGCGACATGGTCAGTCCCTCGCCGTCTGGTGGCGCACGTACACGAGCGCGACGATCATCGAGATGGCGAACAGGATCACTCCACTGGTGGACGAGAGGGCGAACTCGTACTTCGAGAACGCGAGCTTGTAGGTGTACGTGGCGATCGTCTCGGTGGCGTTGGCCGGGCCGCCGCCGGTGGCGAGCCACACGATCGAGAACTGCTGCATGTTCCAGATGAAGTCGAGCATCGCCATCGCGATGATGATCGGACGCAGCTGCGGGATCGTGATGTGCAGGAATCGGGACACCGCTCCGGCGCCGTCGACCTTGGCGGCCTCGTAGAGATCGGCCGAGATGCCCTGGAGGCCGGCGAGCATGCTGACCATGAAGAACGGGTAGCCCGCCCAGATGTTGATGAACATCACGGTGCCGAGAGCGAGGTCGCGATCGGAGAGCCACTCGACCTTGTGGTCGATCAGGTGCATCGACTCGAGCAGGTAGTTGACGACGCCGTTCGGGTTCAGCATGAGCTGCCAGAGGATCACGACGATCGAGGCGGTGAAGACCCAGGGCAGGATGTAGATCGTGCGGAAGATCGTCGTCGCGAACCGCGGGATGAGACGGCTGTTGAGCAGCAGCGCGAACGCGAGGCCGAGCGCGAGATGGAAGAACACCGAGATCACCGTGAAGACGAGGGTGTTCCCGATGGCCTGCAGGAACGCCGGGTCGGTGAGCAGCGTGACGAAGTTGTCGAGACCGACGAACGTCGGGTTCTTCTCGGTGACGACGTTGCTGAGCATCGAGTAGCCGAACACCAGCACGATGGGGACGGCCATCATGATGGACATCACGATGAGCGTGGGCGACATGTAGGAGTACGCGGCGACGTTGTCGAGCGCCCGCCGACGTCGCTGACCGGGTCGCGTCGGCGCCTTCGCCGGCGCCACCGGTGCCGATGTCGATGTCGAGGTCATGGTTGTTCCTCACGGGGGGATGGGGGTCCGCCCGCCGCGATGCTGCGGGCGGACCCTCGGACGGTGCGGACCTGCTACTTGAGGATCGGCGTCCAGTAGTCCTGCAGCGCGGTGGCCGTCTGGTCGACGTTCTGGTCGCCCTCCAGCAGCTTCACGAGGTTCTCGTTCAGGTTGCGGTTGAGGTCGAGCGCCTTCGGCAGGCCCTCGAGCTCGGTGACGAGCTCGCTGTTGCTGTAGACGTCGAACGCCTTCTGGAACAGCTCATCGCCTTCCACGAAGCCGGGGACGGAGTTCTTGTTCCCCGGGAAGCCGGTCGCGTCGGTGGCCAGCTCGGAGTTGATGTCGGTGCTGACCAGCCACTGGATGAGCTTCCACGCCGCATCCTTGTGCTCGCTGTTCTCGGCGACGCCGAGACCCCAGCTCGCACCGGCGATGCCCTGCTTGCCGGTGTACCCGTCCGCCGTGGGCACGGCTCCGATCGTGAAGTGCAGGTCGGGGTTCGACTGGCGGATGCCGTTGATGTGCGCCAGCGATGCGATCATCATCGCGTTGCGCCCGGCGGTGAACTCCTCGACCTTGTTCTCCTCCTTCTGCGTGAACGCCCCGGGGGCGACGTAGCCCGCCTGGTACTGCGCCTGCAGGAACGACAGCGTGTCCTTGACGTCGGGCGTCTCGAAGTCGGGCTGGCGGTCCTTGAGGAAGCGTCCGCCCGCGGCCCACAGCCACGCCTGCGAGTCGAAGCCCGCCGGCGACTGCACGTTGATCGGGAGCGACCACGCGTAGACGTTGTTCGACGGGTTGGTCACGGCCGCGGCCGCGGCCGTGAACTCCGAGCGCGTCGTCGGGATCTTCGTGACCCCGGCGGCGGTGAGCAGATCCGTGTTGAAGTACATCGGGTAGACGAAGTTGAGCGCGCGCACCATGTAGGTCGCCCCGTCGATCTGGTCGTTGCTCACGAGCTCCGAGGGGTCGAAGCCGGCGTCGTCCATCAGCGTCGACAGGTTCGCTATGGCGCCCTGCGTCTTGAGGTCGTAGACGCTCGCACCGTTGATCGCGACGATGTCGGCGAGAGTGCCGGTCGCGGCGCCCGCGGTCTGCAGATCGACCGTCGCAGAGTACGGGTTGGAGATCAGGTTCACCTTGATGCCGGGGTTCTCCGCCTCGAAGCGATCCATCAGGTCGCGCATGACGCCCGGCTTGAGCTCGACCTCCCACCACTGGCTGAAGTCGAGGGTGACGTCGCCGCCCGCATCGGACGCTCCGCCCGAACCGCCCGAACCACCCGTGCATCCGCTCAGAACCAGCGTTGCCGCAACACCCAGACTGGCAAGCGCCAGCACCTTGCGTTTCATATTGCCTCTCCTCATTGAGATGGACACGTCCCGGGATGTCACCGTGGTCGTGCTGTTCCTCTGGCGACCCTGCAGTGGGGATCCGCCACCACCGCCGGAGCGGCTGTCGCCCACTGTATACGACAGTAAACGAAAGCATAAGGCTTTCTTTTCATATCTTTTACGTCACGGTCATCGACCGAGCCGCGTCGCCGCGGTGTGCAGAGCCGGCGGATGCGGGCGGCGGGCGCACGACGACGCCGCACGCTCGGCGGGTGAGGGCGCCCGCGACGGGGCGCGCGCTCAGGCCACGATCAGCGAAGGACCGGACGCGCGGATGGCATCCTGGACCTCGTCGGGCATGTCCGAGTCGGTGATCACGATGTCGAATCCCGAGACGTTCATCACCTTGTGCCGGTCGACGCTGAACCACTTGGTCGAGTCGGCGAGCAGCACGCGCTTGCGCGCGGCGGCCGCGAGGGACCGCTTCGACTCGGCGATGTCCATCGTGCCCTCGACGACGTCGTGGTCGAGGTCCATGCCCCCCGCGCCGAGGAAGGCGATGTGGGCGATCTCCCCCGCGAGGCCCTGCTGACGGACCGAGCCGACGGTCGCCGAGATGCGCGGCACGAGGCGTCCGCCCAGCAGCCGGACCTCGATGCCCGACACGTCCATCAGGGCGAGGGCCACATTGATGCCGGGCGTGAGGACGACGAGGTCCGAGACGGCGGGCAGCTGCCGGGCGAGCGCGAAGATCGTCGTCCCGGAGTCGAGGATGATCGTCATGTCGTCGGTGACGAGGCGAGCCGCCGCCGCCGCGATCCGCTGTTTCGCCTCGACCGCCTGCGACACCCGCGCGTCGAAGCCGACGATCGGCGCCTCCGGCAAGGTCGCACCACCGTGTTCGCGGGCCACCCGCCCCTGCCGCTCGAGCACCTCGAGGTCGTTGCGGATCGTCACCTCGGAGACGCCGAGCCCCGCGGCGAGGTCCGCCGTGCGGGCGTTCCCGTGCTCGAGGATGGTGGCGAGGATCGCCGCCCGACGCTCTGATGCGAACACGAGGCGACACTATCACCCGGATCGGATCCACCCGGAGCCGTCCGCCTTTCGATCTCCGCGTCTTCTGTCGGCTCAGCTACCGATGCGGGCGACCGCCGCGTCCATGTCGGCGACGGCATGGACGCCGATCGAGACGCGCTCGGCGCCCGGCATCGACTGTGCGTCCGTCCACCACCCGGCCGCCGCGCCCGCCATGGCGGCGCAGCCCCGCGTGACCGTCTCCTCGATCGTCGAGACCACCATCGGCGCGCGCCCCCGCAGCGCTTTGGCGCGTCGCCACCGCGGGGATCGCAGCCCCCCTCCCGTCAGCACGGTCGGGCCGGCGGCGCCGGCGATCTCCCGCACGATCCGTTGGCCCCGGTTCGCGAGTGCGACGTAGTACTCGATGATCGCCGCCCACGACGCCGCCGTGGGCGCCAGCCCGCCGTCCTCGCCGCGCTCCAGCGCCAGTGACACCGCCTCATCGACGGCACCGGTCGACGCGCTCGCCGGAGCGTGCGCCTCGAGGCTGGCGCGATCGGTCCCGGAGTGCTCCACGAAGGAGCGCATGGCCAGCCCCGGACGCATCCGCTCCCACACGACGAGCGGCTCACCGGTGGGGGGCCACACCTCGAAGGAGATGTAGGGATCGGCGGCGAGAGCGGCATCGCGGTGACGTGGGTCGTCGGCCGCGTCGACGACCGCGATCAGAGCCTCGCCGGTGCCCATCGAGTCCGCCACCTCCCCGCGGCGGACTCCGGCGCCGACGGCCGCGACGGGGTGATCGTGCCCCGCGATGACGACGGGCGCGCCGTCCGCGAGTCCGAGGTCGAGTGCGAGCGGTGTGGATGCGGCTTCCGCATGGCCCGCCGGGCGGACCGGCGGCAGCTCGATGCCGCTCAGTCCCGCGTCCTCCCATACGTGCCGAAGGTAGCCCGCACGGCCGTCGTCGTAGACGCCGCTCGTGACGGCCAAGCCCGCCTCCTGCCAGGGCCTGCCGGTCAGCTGCCACGCGAAGGCGCCGCAGAGCCCGAGGAACATCCCCTCGGGCAGTCGCTCCCGACCGGCGAGATGCCCCAGCTTGGCGACCGTCGACGCGGGACGCGCGTGGTTTCCGGTGGCGCGGCGAAGCTCATCCGCGCCCCAGCGTCGCTCGAGGAGGGCGACGACCTCCGCACCACGGCCGTCGTACCACGACGGGAACGCGATGTCCGCGAGCACGCCGTCGGCGAGGATCGTTCCCACCTCCCCCATCGAGCTCAGTCCGACGCCGGCGACCGCGCCGCGCGGCAGGTCCAGACCGCGCACGAGGGATGCGGCCTCTTCCAGCATCCGCAGGACGAGGAAGTCGTCCCCCTCCGCAGTGACGGCCAGGGGCGTCGCGGCCGACAGCGCGCCGACGACGCGGCCGTCGCGACGATACGCCGCCGCCTTGATCCGCGAGCTTCCGAAATCGATCCCCACGACGACCTGCTGATCCACAGCGCCTCCCTGTCTCTTGCGCCCATTGTCGAGAAAACCGAAACAAAAAGAAAGTAAATGAGTCTCGTTCTGTTATTGTTTGGGAGGTCTCGATCAAGCGGAAGGCTGCACGACCATGACCCTCATCACACTCCGTCAGGCCCTCGACCACGCGCGGGCGGGCGGCTACGGCATCGGCGCGTTCAACGTCACCGACATCGAGCAGGTCGAGGCGGTGCTGGACGCGGCCCGTCGCACCCAGTCCCCCGTGATCGTCCAGACGATCGTCGGAGCATCCGCCTTCGCCTCCGACGAGCTGTTCTGGGACCTGATGCTGCGCACCGTCGACCACTACGAGGACGTGCCGATCGTCGTCCACCTCGACCACGGCCCGACGCCCGAGGCGTGCCGGCGAGCGATCGACGCGGGATTCTCGAGCGTGATGATCGACGGGAGCATCGACCACGCCACCGGGCGCGTCAACTCCTTCGACGAGAACATCGCCCTCACGATCGAGGTCGCCGACTACGCGCGCGAGCGCGGCGTGTCGGTCGAAGGCGAGCTCGGCACGATCGGCGGCTCGAAGGACGGCGCGTCGCACGCGGAGATCGTCCTCGCCGATCCGCAGGAGGCGAAGGAGTTCGTCGAGCGCACCGGCGTGGACGCGCTCGCGGTCGCGATCGGCACGTCGCACGGCGCGTACAAGTTCCTCACGCCGCCCGACGCATCGGTGCTGCACATGGACCTCATCTCCGAGATCGCGTCGACCATCCCGAACACCCACCTGGTGATGCACGGGTCCTCCTCGCTCCCGGCGCACCTGCGCGAGATCATCAACGCCCACGGGGGCGGGCTCCCGGAGTCGTGGGGCGTCCCCGAGGAGGAGAAGGCACGCTCCACGCAGCTGGGAGTGACGAAGATCAACCAGGGGATGGACTCGCACATGGCGTACTCGGCCGCGATGCGTCAGCGCATGTTCGCCGACAAGCTCGGCGCCGACCCCGCACCCGCGGCCTCCGCCGGGCGCCAGGCGATGTCGGAGATGGTCGCCGAGCGCATGGTCGTGTTCGGGCAGGCGGGACGCAGCGGCGATTACGTCCCGGTGCCGTTCCGCCGCCCGGCGGCGCTTCCGCTGTCCTGACGACTCCCCCCGGCAGACGGGCGGCCGCACCCGACGGCCGCCCGTCGTCCCGGACCGGTCAGAGCCCGGAACGGCGGATCGCCTCGACGGCCAGCAGGACCGCGAGGCTGCGCTCCTGGTCGGGCGACGGATCCGCCTCGCCGCGGACGAGAGTCGCGAACCGCGCGACCTCGTAGACCATGTTGTTCTCGTCGCCGTCGACCGCGTGCACGGTGCGGGATCCGTCCCGGAGGGTCACCGACACCTCGCGCGGAGCGGTGATCTCGTCGATCTCGATGGTCCCCCGCTCGCCCTGGATCTCGTTGGGGCGCGCGGAGAACCCGATCTTCGAGAAGGAGACCTGCGCCACGAGCTCGGGGTAGGAGAGGACCGCCGCGCCGGCACCGTCGGCGCCCGTCGCGATCGTGACGGTGGAGCCGACGACCGACTCGGGCGCTCCGAAAAGGTGCACGATCGCACTAAGCGGATAGACGCCGAGGTCGAAGAGAGCGCCGCCGGCGAGAGCGGGGTCGAAGATGTTCGGCGTCTCGCCGCGGAGGACCAGGTCGTACCGCGCCGAGTACTGGGACTGCCCGAACGAGACCAGACGGACCCGGCCGACCTCGGGCAGGAGGCTCGCCACGAGGGCCATGCCCGGATCGTAGACGTTGCGCATGCCTTCGAACACGACGACGCCGTTCTCGCGGCCCGCGGCGACGAGATCGGCGAACTCCGCCGAGGTCGGCGTCGCCGGCTTCTCGAGGAAGACGTGCACTCCCGCCTCGATCGCCGCCCGCGCCTGCGCGGCGTGCGCCCCGTTGGGCGACCCGACGTAGACGGCGTCGATCGTGCCCGACCTCAGGAGTGCGTCGAGGTCGTCGCTCGCCCCGGCGACGCCGAGTCGATCCGCGAAGGCGCGGGCACGCTCGGCGTCCCGGGAGAAGACGGCGTCGATGCGGATGCCCTCGGTGCGCGCGACGGCGTCGGCGAACCTCTCGGTGATGGCGCTCGAGCCGATCGTCGCGAGCCGGATCATGCGGCTCCCCGCTCCCCGCCGAGGAACGCGATCGCATCCGCCCGGAACACGCGCGAGCCGGGTGCGTTGAAGTGATGCCGGTCGGGGATCTCCAGGAACCGGCCCTGCGGACACGCGGCGGCGAGCGCCCGCGACCCGTCGATGATGGCGTCGAGCGACCCGGTCGCGAACAGGACGGGCTGCTGCGGGGCGTGCGCGGGATCGGGGTCGGGGTCGATCGTCTTCGAGTCGCGCATGCCGCCCGCGATCGCGAGGAGCGCCCGCAGGTCGTTGCCGGGAACGCGCTCGGTGAGGCGGATGTAGTTCTGCGTGACGGCATCCGTCACCGGCGTGCCGTGCTCGACGAGCGCGCGGACCTGGCCGATGTCGAGGCGCGCGAGCGGGATGCCGTCCGGCACGCCGCCGAGCACCGCGCGGGGGATGCGGTGCGCGATGTCCTGGATCACCTCCCACCCGACTCGGGCACCGAGCGAGTACCCGACGTAGAGCGCCTCGTCGACGAGGTAGGTGTCGAGGACGCTCTCCACGTCGCCCGCGAGCTGGCGCAGGTCGTAGTCGTGCGGATCGTGCGGCTTGTCGCTCGCGCCGTGCCCGCGCTGGTCGAGCCCGATGACGCGGTAGCCGGCACGCAGCAGATCGCGCACCCAGCCCGTGGCGACCCAGTTGTCCTTCGTGCTCGAGGCGAACCCGTGGACGACCACCACGACCGGGTCGTCGAGTCCGTCGTCACGGGTCCACGAGTAGGTCGCGATGCGCAGCCCGTCGCCGACCATGATGAACTGCGGCTCGGGCATCTCGGTGAGCTGCGCCACCGCCGGGGTCACGGCATCAGTCGACGACACGGATCTCCTTCCAGAAGGCGACGTAGTCGGAGAAGTCCGCGCCGACGCGCTCGATTCCCGACGGATAGGGGTGGGGGTAGCTCCACGCCCGGTCGGCGAGCTCCTGGCCGCCCGCCCTCACCGTGAAGTACTGGCACTCGCCCTTCCACGGGCAGGTGTACGGCGTCGGCGAGGCCACGAGGTACTCCTCGTGCACGCTCGACGGCGGGAAGTACCAGTTGCCCTCGATCGACAGGAGCTCCTCGCGCGGAGCCTCCGCGATCACGATGTCGTCCAGAACGGCTCTCATGGCTGCCTCCTCGTGGGCGGTCGTCCCGTCTGCGGTCGGGCGGGGCGCCCGCCGACCACGCCAGGCTACCCCCGGGAGCGGGTGCGGTGGCCGCCGCCGCCCACGCGGGCGCGTCTGCCCGCGCGCGGCCGGGAGACCACCGGGACCGACGCGGTGACGACGGCGTCCACCGCCATCGACCCGTCGGTGGGTCCGATCACGGGGAACGTGGTCGTGGCGGTGACCTCCCGCGGGTCGACGGGCATCCGGGCGAGCCTCCGGTGGGCGCGGACGTAGGCGGGCACCAGGATCACGCACGCTCCGATCCACGCGAGCGGGTTCGACCACACGACGCCGGTGAATCCGAGCACATGGCCGAGCACGACCGCGGCCCCCACCCGCATCGCGAGCTCGACGATGCCCGTGACGGTCGGGATCACGGTGGATCCGAGCCCCTGCAGCGCGCCGCGGAGGATGAACAGCACCGCGAGGGCGCAGTAGCTGACTCCGTTGATGTGGAGCATGAGGGCCGCCATGTCGACGACCTGCGGAGCCGCATCCCCGACGAACAGGCGCACGAGCGTCGCGCCGAGGGTGATCATGAGCACGCCCAGCACCGCTCCGACGGCGAGCGCCATCCAGATGGCCTGGCGCACGCCGCGACGGATGCGATCGGGGCGGCGACCGCCGAGGTTCTGCGCGGCGTACATCGACGCGGCGAGGCCGAGGGACTGCAGGAGCGCGACGGCGAGCCCGTCGACGCGCGACGCCGTCGTGTACGCCGCGACGGCATCCGCACCCAGCGTGTTCAGGGCGACCTGGACGGTCAGGGTGCCGATCGCGATGATCGACGCCTGGAATCCCATCGGCAGACCGAGGCGCAGGTGCTCGGCCAGCTCGGCACGCGTGACGCGCCAGTCGCGGCGCCCGACGTGCAGCACCGGCACCCGCCGACGCACGTACTCGAGACACAGGACGACCGAGACCGCCTGCGCCACGACCGTGGCGAGGGCGGCACCGGCCACGCCCCAGCCGAGCGGCCCGACCATCGTGACGACGAGCGCGACGTTCAGCGCGCACGAGATCGTGAGGAACACGAGGGGCGTCCGGGAGTCGCCGATCGCGCGGATGATCGCGGAGAGGTAGTTGAACCCCATGATGGCGCCCGCGCCGAGGAAGCTGATCTGGGCGAACACGGTCGCCTGGGCGAGCAGCTGCGGCGGGGTCTGCAGGAGCACGAGAGCCGGCTCGGAGAGAAGCGGAGCGACGACGGTGAGCAGGACCGTGGTGGCGACGGTGAGGATCGTGCCCGCCGCGACCGAGCGGCGGACGGCGGCGTGGTCCTGCGCGCCGAAGGCCTGCGCCGTCGGGATCGCGAAGCCGCTCGTCATCCCCCAGGCGAAGCCGAGCAGGAGGAACAGGAGGCTGCCCGTCGCGCCGACGGCGGCGAGGGCGTCCACGCCGAGGTGGCGGCCCACCACGATCGCATCGGCGAACTGGTAGAGCTGCTGGACGACGTTGCCGATGAGCAGCGGCACGGAGAAGGCGAGGATGACCCGCCAGGGGCTTCCGGTGGTGAGGGTGCGGGACATGCGGAGACTCTTCGGGAAACGACGAAGGGCGCCCCCCGACGGAGCGCCACGGGTCCACCGTATCGAATCGATTCGGGCCGCGCAAGTCGCGCAGACGCCGCTTCGGCGGCCGGTACTGTTGCACGCATGTCCGTGGGTCTGCTCGCCGTCGTCGACGACATCCTCAGTGCCGCCCTGAAGGCATCCGCGAAGTCCGCCGGCGTCGTCATCGACGATGCCGCGGTCACCCCGCAGTACGTGCAGGGCCTGAGCCCCGCGCGGGAGCTGCCCGTCGTCGGGCGGATCGCGCTCGGGTCGCTCGCGAACAAGTTCCTCATCATCATCCCGCTCGCGATGCTGCTCACGGCGTTCGCCCCGTGGGTGCTGCCGTGGCTGCTGATCGTCGGCGGCGCGTATCTGTGCTTCGAGGGGGCCGAGAAGGTGCTCGAGTGGTTCGGATTCCACCACGCGGGCCCCGAGGACGAGGGCGGGCGCGACGAGAAGAGGCTCGTGCTCGGAGCCGTCCGCACCGACCTCATCCTCTCGACGGAGATCATGCTCATCGGGCTGTCGAACGTCGACCCCGACCTGGACTTCTGGCTGCGGCTCGCGGTGCTCGCCGTCATCGCCCTCGCCATGACGGCCCTCGTCTACGGCGCGGTCGCCCTGCTCGTCAAGATCGACGACATCGGCCTGCGGATGGCCAAGAGCCCGTCATCCCGGGTGCGGCACACCGGGATGCGTATCGTGCGGTCGATGCCGGGCGTCTTCCGGGTGATCTCGATCGTCGGCACCGTCGCGATGCTGTGGGTCGGCGGTCACCTCGTGCTGGCCAACCTCGGCGAGGTGGGCTGGCACGCGCCGGTCGACCTGCTGCACGCGGTGGAGCACGCACTCGAGCCCGCCGGGCCGGTCGTCGTCTGGGTGGGCGACACCCTCGTGTCCGCCGTCGCCGGTCTCGCGATCGGCCTCGTGATCGTCGGCGTCGCCCTGATCATCGGGAAGGCCTTCGGCAAGAGCCTGAGCTTCAGCGAGGGCCACCGGCAGCCCGGCGAGCACTGATCCTCGCCCCGCGCGTGAGGCGCGGGCCGCGCGGCGCTCCCCGCCCCAGGTGCAGCCCCTGCGGCATCCGTCTCGCAGGTTCGGGGTCGCGCGTGGTCGCCGCGCGCCCGGATTCGTGTCACGAACCGTCGCTTCGGACCCGCCAGAGCGACCAGAAGCGACACGGATGCGCCGGGGCGGGGCTCAGCAGAGGGAGATGCGGACGGCGCCGGCGGAGACGTGGATGGCGGAGGCATCGGGGGCGACCCAGGTCGGAGACGCCTCGGCGGCGTGGGGGCCGACCCCGATGACGCGCATGCCTGCGGCGAGACCCGCGGCGATGCCGTTGGCCGAGTCCTCGACGACGATGCAGCGCGCAGGGTCGACGCCGAGCGCCGCCGCCCCCGCCAGGAAGCCCTCGGGGTCGGGCTTGCTGCGCTCGACATCCGCCGCCGCGATCACGACCGGGGGCAGCGGCAGCCCGGCGGCCCGCATACGCGCGGTCGCGAGCTCGATCGTCGCCGAGGTCACCAGCGCGTAGGGGACGCCGTCGCGTTCGAGGGATGCCAGGAGCTCGGCCGCTCCGGGGATCGCCACGACGCCGGCGGTCTCGGCGGTCTCGGCGGCCAGCAGCGCGGCGTTCTCGGCGATGTTCGTCTCGTGCGGGCGGTCCGGGAGGAGGATCGCCATGGACTCCTGGCCCTGCCGCCCGTGGATCACCGCGAGCGTCCGCTCGGGGTCGACACCGTGATCGAGGGACCACTGGGTCCAGAGCCGCTCCACCACGGCGTGCGAGTCGACGAGGGTGCCGTCCATGTCGAGGAGGAGCGCTGCGGCGGGCGCGACGACGCGGGTCACCGACTCGGGCACGCGGAGGGCGTCCCAGCCGCCGCCGAGCGGGGGGATGTGCCACCCCGCCGCGACACGCCCCTCGACGTCGCGCTCGATGATCGCGCGGTGCGGAGAGGTGGTGTCGACCACGTGGACGAGCACGGAGCCGTCGCCACGCCGCTCGCCGCGCGTCGCGAGCCGGAGGTAGCGCGGCTCGGCGTCCCGCGAGCAGGCCGGATCGACCTCCACGGGCTCGCCGCCGCCGGCGGGTGCGGCTTCAGCCTGCTTTTCGCACACGACGGCGCGCCAGGAGGTGGTCACCGCGAGCGTACCCACGCCCGGGAAAGTCAGAACCCACCCGGGATCCGCCCCGGCCCCGGCGTCGGCGAGGGCCAGGCCCTCCGTGTCGAACCGGGCCTCGCGCATCAGCGCGAAGAGAGCACGCCCGCCCCAGCTGTCGCGGGCGGGAACGGCCTCCCCGGCCGCGGCGGAAACGAGTTCGGAAGGCCGGTCGACGCCGGCGCCGACCCCACCGGACCCGGCGGCGCCCCCGGCCGCTTCGGCGACGGCGACGGCGTCGACGAAGGCCCAGAAGGCGCGCAGGGTCGCCTGGGTGTCGAGGGTCGCGCCCTGATAGGCGATCACGAGGTCGTGCTCGGGGATCACGAGACCGAACTGACCGGCCGCGCCGTCCAGGCGGAACCCGTGCCGTCCCCGCCAGACCTGGTAGCCGTAGCCCATCGCCCAGTCACCCTGTTCGCCCTCTGCGGCGGGGGGTCCGTCGAAGACGGCGGAGTCGGACCAGGGCCGGCTGAGCTCGTCCACGTACCAGGCGGGCACCACCTGCACGCCGCCGAATGCTCCGCCGGCGCCGAGCATGGTCGCCGTGCGGGCCAGGTCCTCGACGGTCACGTGGAACCCGGATGCTCCGAGCTCGATCCCGTGCTCGGAGCTCATCCAGCGCTCGCCGATCCCGAGCGGGTCGAGCAGACGCGGTCGCAGGTAGGCGGTGAGCTGCTCGCCGGTGAGCGCGGTGACGATCGCGGAGAGGGTGTAGGTCGCGGGCGAGTTGTACGCGAAACGGCTGCCCGGAGCGTGCTCCGGAGCCGTCGTCAGAAGCGCCGCGGGGTCGAAGCCGATGCGCTCGATCTGCGCGGGGGTGTGACCGGTGTTCATCGTCAGCAGATGGCGCACCGTGATCGCCTGCGCGTCCGCGACGCCGAGGAGGTCGCCGGCCGGGTCGTCGAGACCGAGGCGGCCCTCGTCCGCGAGGAATCCGATCGCGAGCGAGGTGAAGGTCTTCGACGCCGAGTACACGAGCGCCGGCAGATCCAGGCGGTACGGCTCCCAGGCCGTCTCGAACGCGACCACACCGCCGCGCGCGATCAGGAGCGCGTGCGGGTCGAGGCCCTCCTCCTGCAGCCGATCGGCGAGCGCGAGCAGGGCCGGGGCCGGGAGGCCGAGCTCCTCGGGGGCGCGCCGCTCGAGCGGCGGGAACGACACGGGACGCGGGTTCTGCGGCGTGGAAGTCATCCCTCCCACTGTAGGTTCGTCGGCGCCGGAGGGCACGTCCCCGTCGTCATCGAGGGGCGCGGTCAGTCCCCGATCCCCCTGAGGACGGCGTCGAGCGCGCCGATGAAACGTCGGGCGTCGGCCTCGGTGAGGGTGAGCGGAGGCTTGACCTTGAGCACGTTCTGCCGCTCCGATGCGGCCTGGACGATGAAGCCGTGGTCGAGCAGCCGCTCGCACACCTCCGCCGCCTCGGCGCGGGCCGGCTCGAGGCTCTCCCGGTCGCGGACCAGCTCGATGCCGAGGTAGAGCCCCGACCCGTGGACGGTGCCGATCAGGGGATGCCTGTCGGCGAGCCCGCGCACCCCGTCGGCGATCACGCGGCCGACCCGGGCCGCGTTGGCCTGCAGCCCCTCCGCATCGATGATGTCGAGGATCGCCGACCCGGCAACGGCGCTCACGGGGGTTCCTCCGGCCGAGGAGAAGAACGTGCCCTCGCGCGCCAGCGCATCCGCGATCTCGCGCCGGGTGAGCACGGCGCCCAGCGGGTAGGCGTTGCCGGCGGCCTTCGCGACGGCGAGGATGTCGGGCACGACGCCGTTCAGGGTGCACCCCCAGAAGGCGTCGCCGAGGCGGCCGTAGCCGACCTGCACCTCGTCGGCGATCACGAGCCCGCCCCGAGAACGGACGGTGTCGGCGACCGCGGCGAGGTACCCCGCCGGCGGGATCACCCCGCCGGCGTTGCCGAGGACCGGCTCGCAGATGACGGCGCCCACGGGCGTCCCCGCCTCGTCGAGGGCGCGTGCGAGGTCGGCGACCTCCGCCGCATAGGCGGCGCCGGCACCGGGCCCGCGGTGGCGGCCCCGGTAGGCGTTGGGCGCGTCGACGAGGTGCACCCACGCGGGGCGCGATGCGGCCGCGGACGGGTTGTCGAACGCCGAGGTGCTCACTGCGTCGGCCGCGCTGGTCCAGCCGTGGTAGCTCTCGCGCAGGGCGATCACGTCACGGCGTCCGGTGGCGACGCGGGCGAGGGTGAGCGCCAGGTCGACCGCTTCAGAGCCGCTGTTCACCGGGATGACGGTGTCGAGCGACGGGTCGGGGGCGTGTGCGATCAGGCGCTCCGCGAACTGCGCGTACGCGTCGTACAGGAAGCGCGAGTTCGTGTTGAGCAGGTGCAGCTGGCGCGCCACGCGGTCGGCGAACACGGGATGGGCGTGCCCGATCGCCGACACGTTGTTGACGAGATCGACGTAGGCGCGTCCGCGCGTGTCGATCAGGAGCGCGCCCCAGCCACGCTCGATCTGCGGCGGCTCGGCGTAGAAGCGCTCCGCGGCGGCGCCGATCACGGCCTCCCGGGTCCGGCGCGCCCGGCGGGTCGCCCGCACGGGGTCGGCGGCCCGCTCGACGCCGAGGATCGGCGACGGATCGGTCGCGCCGGGCGTCTCGGCCTCGCCGTCCGCGGTCGTGAACGCGGCGTCGGGGGCGGCGTCCCGCATGCGGCGTGTCACGCGCAGCCGGCCGAGTCCCGGCGCGCTCTCGGCGATCCGGCCGAGGACGGCGCCCGCCTCGACCGGGCCGGCGACGGCGACGGGATCGAGCCCCGCGAAGCGCACGACCACGCCGCCGTCGCTCACCTCGACGACGGGGGATGCCTCAGCCCCCGTCGCCGCGGAGGCCGGGTCGACGAGGGGGACGACGATCGACAGGATGCCGGCGAACGGGGCCCGCACGGCGGATCCGGGGCGCGCCCAGACATCCACGCACCGGGCGCGCGCCGCGGCGGGCCGGGTCACGTCCGTCGACACCCGCGTCCCCCGGGCCTCGCCGAAGCGGAGGACCGCGACCGGGGAGTGCGAGAGCGCGGCGCGGACGAGATCGATCTCGGAGCCGGGGGTCGTCCACCGACCGCGGTCGAGCAGGGGGCTGCGGATGCCGAGGTCGAGCACCTCGGCGCCGTCCGGAAGGACCGGTCGGTACACCAGGCCGCGCCGGTGCGGCCGACCGGTGGCGAGCCGCAGCTGAGCCTCGACCTCTTCCGAGGGGAGCCCGTGCGCACGGGCGAACACCTGCCACTCGTGCTCGACGCGCTCACGTGCATAGTCGTTGCCCGGATCGATGCGCAGCTGGCTCCACCCGCTGACCGCGAGAACCGCCCCGCGCAGCACGACGAGCGGCCAGAGCGCCTGCAGCTCGTCGTCCGTCAGCGGTGTGCGCGCATCGAACCCCGCGACGGCCCGGGCCACGATCGCCAGGTCGCCCGTGCGCCCCAACAGGTCGGCGAGCAGCATCGCGAGCTCGGCGGCGCGCCACGACGTCGCCGTGTCGCCGAGATCGATGACCCAGTGCCGGCCGCGCCGATCGCGCATGACGTTGTCGGCGGTGAGGTCGCCGTGGATGAGCTGGCGCGGGAGGTCGGCGGCCACGTCGGCGAGCTCGGTCGCGGCGCGACGTGCGGCGGCCAGGCACAGCTCTCTGCGCTCGTCCGGCAGGTCTCCGATCAGGTGCTCGACGACGGACAGGGCGTTGCCGAGCTCCCACTGCAGCTGCCGGTCGGTGTCCTCGGCGTCCATTCCGGCGAACGCGCTCGCGACCTCGGCGACGAGCTCGCCGAGCTCCTCCGCCTGCGCGCCGTCCGCCTCCGTGACGTCGGACAGCGGCACGCCGTCGACGACCTCGAACGCCGCGACGAGGGCGGTGGCGTCCCCGTCGCACGCGATCGACGTCGTGCGGGCGCCGCCGGCCGTGCGCAGGACCTCGGGAGTGAGCACGCCCTCGGACCGGAGCCGGTCGGACGCCGCGATGTGGAGCTCGACCGCGGCCCGATCCACCGTCGGGTGGAAGATCTTCAGCAGGATCGCCGCCCCGGCGTCGGAGCGCACGAGAAAGTTGCGATCCTGCTGGCTGCCGAGCTCGGTCAGCGCACCGTCGACGCCGTACGCGTCGCGGGCGAGCGCGCGCACCTCGGCGAGGTCGACATCGGGTCGGGCGAGGAGCCAGTTCTCGGTCATCGGGGCGCGTCCTTCGGGTGAGGGCGAAGCCGTCGCCATCGGCGCCCGGCGCAGGACGATTCTGCCGGATGCGCGGCGCGGGCGCGCCGGTCGGTTCGTCCGGTGCGCCGGCACCCTCCGATCACTCCGACCGGTCCGCGACGGCGCGGCGAGAGGTGTTAGCGTGCGGGGGTGTCCGCCGACCCCGCCGCCCCCGCCCACGACGCCGCAGCCGCCTCCCCCGCCCAGCCCGCGCGCGAGATCCGGGTCTCCGCCGCGGTCATCACGGATGCGGCGGGTCGACTGCTGCTCGTCCGGAAGTCGGGCACCACCGCCTTCATGCAGCCCGGCGGCAAGCCCGAGGCGGGCGAGACCCCCGCGCAGACGCTCGTCCGGGAGCTCGCGGAGGAGATCGGGCTCGTCCTGTCGCCCGACGAGCTCGCACCCCTCGGCGAGTTCCGCGCGCAGGCCGCGAACGAGCCGGGCTTCACCGTCGTCGCCGACGTCTTCCGCGTCGGCATCGGCGACCAGACGCCGGTGCCGGATGCCGAGATCGCCGAACTGCGCTGGATCACCCGCGCCGAGGCGTCCGACATCGAGGTGGCGCCGCTCGCGGCGGCTCACTTCCTCCCGGAGCGCTGAGCCCGACTCCGCCCGCACGAGGGCTTCGCCGGGCGCGGCCTCACCAGGAGCTCTTGCGGTAGTCCTTCAGGAACACGCCGAAGAGGTCCTCGCCGGCCTCGCCGCGGACGATCGGGTCGTACACGCGCGCGGCGCCGTCGACGAGGTCGAGCGGGGCGTGGAAGCCCTCCTCCGCGAGGCGCACCTTCGTGTAGTGCGGGCGCTCGTCCGTGATCCAGCCGGTGTCGACGGCCGTCATGAGGATGCCGTCCGTCTCGAACATCTCGCGCGCGCTCGTGCGCGTGAGCATGTTGAGCGCGGCCTTGGCCATGTTCGTGTGCGGATGCCCGGGCCCCTTGTATCCGCGGCCGAACACCCCCTCCATCGCCGAGACGTTGACGACGTAGGTCCGGCGCGCGGGCGATGCCGCCATCGAGGGGCGCAGCCGCGAGACGAGCAGGAACGGCGCCGTCATGTTCGCCAGCTGCACCTCGAGCATCTCGAGCGGCTCGACCTGGTCGACCGACTGGGTCCAGCTGTTGATGTGGTTCTCGTCGGGCACGAGTCCGCCCGCGTCGATCGCCGTCCCGGCCGCGAGGCGTTCGAGCGAGGACGAGCCCGCGGCCATCGCCTCGGCGGTGAGCTCGTCCGCCGTCCTCGCCGCGGCGGCCAGGATCGGATGGCTCGACACCGACTGCGCGAGCGCGAGCGGGTGCGCGTCGTTGGTGTGGCCGAAGGTCAGCAGCTCCGGGAGCGGGCCCGCGGGCAGCGGGGCGAGCTCGGCGTCGACCAGCGGCTTGTACGCACCCGTCGAGCGGCGGACCGTCTGGGCCGCGTTGTTGATGAGGATGTCGAGCGGGCCGTCGGCGGCCACGGCATCCGCCAGACCGATCACCTGGGCGGGGTCGCGCAGGTCGATGCCGACGATCTTCAGACGATGGATCCAGTCCGCGCTGTCGGGGAGGGCGCTGAAACGCCGCACGGCGTCGCGGGGGAAGCGCGTCGTGATGGTCGTGTGCGCTCCGTCGCGCAGGAGCCGCAGCGCGATGTACATGCCGATCTTGGCGCGACCTCCCGTGAGGAGCGCCCGCCTGCCGGTGAGGTCGGTGCGCGCATCGCGCTTCTCGTGACTCATCGCCGCGCACGACGGGCACAGCTGGTGGTAAAACGCGTCGACCGTGGTGTAGAGCTCTTTGCAGATGTAGCAGGCGCGGGGCTTGATCAACTCGCCCGCGGTGGGCGCGGCGGTACGGGTGGCGAGCGGGATCCCGCGCGTCTCGTCGTCGATGCGGTCGGGCGCGCCGGTCGCGGTGGCCGCGACGACGGCGCGATCGGCGTCGGCGATCCGCTGCCGCTTGTCCTTGCGCGCCTGCCGCTTGACGTCCTTGTAGAGCTTGCCGGTCTGGCGCCTCAGGGCGATGAAGGCCGGGTCCTCGCGGTCGAGGTCCGCCGCGGCCGCGATCACCCGCAGGGCGATCTCGAGCTCCGCCGGATCGATCGGGGTCGACGCGGCTGGGGCGTCGGCCTCGGCGTCGGAGGGGAAGGGCGTTTCGGGCACAGGAGAGTGTACCGAGCGGGGCTGAACGGATGCCCGAACGGATAGCCTGACGACGTGGTCACCGAACGCACCCTCATCGTGGAGGGGAGCCGCGTGTCGGACATCCCCTCGTTCTACGCCGAGGCGAACCGCGTCTTCATGCCGCACGAGGAATGGACCCTCGGACCGAGCCTCGACGCCCTGGACGATCTCCTCTACGGCGGCATCGGGGAGCTGTCCGGGATCGACGCGCCCACCGTGGTGCTGCGCGATCACGTCCTCCTGCGGGACGTCCTGGGCGTGAGCACGACCCGGGACTACTACCTCTCCAAGCTCGATCGGCCGGACGTGTTCGACACCGCGCGCTTCCGCGCGGCGCTCGACGAGCTGGATGCCGGAACGGGTATGACCTACTACGACCTCGTGCTCGGGGTCTTCGCCGACCACCCCGGTATCCGCCTCGTGCTCGGCTGAACGCCGCCGCGTCGCGGGTCGCTGACGCGGGCCGAGCCGTCTGGCATCCTGGTCGCATGACGACCCCCGAGCCCGCCGAGCCCGCCGAACCGGCGGGCGGGCGCATCCCGCGCTCGGCGTTCGACATCGTCCGTCTCGGCTCCGCACTCATCGCCGGTGTCAACGCGATCTGGATCACGGTCCTCGTGGTCGTGCTCGCCCGCGGCCACGAACCGCTCGGCGACCTCGTCGCCCAGTGCCTGTTCGCCTTCTCCGCCGTGTCGTCGATCGCCTACACGGTGCACACCATCCGGGTCTTCGGCCGCGCGGACGCGGCGCGGCTGCGCGCCCTGCTGGCGGCGAGCACGCCCCGCGGGCGGCTCGGTCAGGTCGAGGCGGCGGTGTCGGGCACTGGGCCGACGATCGCGGTGCAGTGGTCGGTCATCGCCATCGCCGCCGTGCTCGCCTTCACGCTGTGGCCCGGCCTTCTGCGCGAGCCGGCCACCGTCTTCTTCAGCGTCCTCGTGGTCGCCGCATCCTGGTCGGTGACCGTGGTCGCCTACGCGGTCCACTACGCGCGCTACGACGCCTCGACGCAGACCCTCGGCTTTCCCGGCGACAGCACGGACCGTCTCTTCGCGGACTACCTCTACCTCGCCGTCCAGGTGCAGACGACGTTCTCGACGTCGGACGTGTCGCTGCTGGACACGGGCTCCCGGCGCATCGTGACGGGGCACACGCTCGTGTCCTTCGCCTTCAACACGGTGATCATCGCGATGCTGATCACCGTGCTGTTCCTCGGCGCGGGGGCCTGAGCCCACACCGTCGCGGGCGACGGGTCCCCTCGCCAGCCGCCCGCCGCGTCCGAGCCGGCCCCGATCAGACGCGTACGACCCCGGGCTGCACGCCGCGGGGAACGAGCCGCTCCAGCTGGGTGACATGACGCGGTTCGAGCTCGTCGAGGGTCGAGACCCCCAGGAGCTTCATCGTCCGCTCGATCTCCGAACGGAGGATCTCGATCGTGCGATCCACGCCCTGCCGTCCGCCCGCCATCAGTCCGTAGAGGTACGCCCGGCCGATGAGGGTGAACTTCGCCCCCAGCGCGACGGCGGCGACGATGTCGGCGCCGTTCATGATCCCGGTGTCGACCATGACGGTGGCGTCCCGCCCGACCTCGCGCACCACCTCGGGCAGGAGGTGGAACGGCACGGGCGCGCGGTCGAGCTGACGACCGCCGTGGTTCGACAGGATGATGCCGTCGACGCCCCGGTCGATCAGTCTCACCGAGTCCTCGACGTTCTGGACGCCCTTGACGACGATCTTCCCGGGCCACAGGCCGCGGATGACCTCCAGGTCGTCGTAGCTGATGGTGGGGTCCATCGCCGCGTTCAGCAGCTCGCCCACCGTGCCGCCCGTCGTCGAGAGCGACGCGAACTCGAGCTTCGGGGTCGTCAGGAAGTCGATCCACCACCACGGCCGCGGGATGGCGTTGATGATCGTGCCGACCGTGAGCTGCGGCGGGATGGAGAATCCGTTGCGCTTGTCGCGCAGACGCGCTCCGGCGACCGGGGTGTCGACGGTGAACTGCAGCGTGTCGAAGCCGGCCGCGGCGGCGCGCTCGACGAGGCCGTAGGAGATCTCCCGCTCGCGCATGACGTAGAGCTGGAACCAGTTGCGACCGTGCGGGTTCGCCGCCTTGACGTCCTCGATCGAGGTGGTGCCGAGGGTCGAGAGGGTGAACGGGATGCCCGCGGCGGCCGCGGCCCCCGCACCGGCGGTCTCGCCCTCCGTCTGCATGAGCCGCGTGAAGCCCGTCGGCGCGATGCCGAACGGCAGCGCCGAGCGGCCGCCCAGGATCTCGACCGAGGTGTCGACATCGGCGGCGGGGCGCAGGATGTCGGGGTGGAACTCGATGTCCTCGAACGCCTGCCGGGCACGGGCGAGCGAGAGCTCGCCCTCCGCCGCCCCGTCGGTGTAGTCGAACGCCGCCTTCGGGGTGCGGCGCTTCGCGATCGCGCGCAGATCGGCGATCGTGAGCGCGCCGTCGAGGCGGCGCTTGCGCGCATCCAGCTCCGGCTTCTTGAACTGCATGAGCTCGAGCAGCTCGGGGATCTTGGGCAGCTGACGCTTCACGGACGACATGGGTGTCCTTTCGAGGAGAAGGAGGGAGAGGTAGGGGCACGGCCGGTCAGGGCAGCATCCACGACAGGACGGAGGACTGCAAGCCCACGAGGAGGCACATCGCGACGAGCATGCCCAGGCTCCACCAGATCACGCGGCGGAGGATCGTGGACTCGTGGCCGACCAGCCCGACGGCGGTGGCGGCGATCGCGAGGTTCTGCGGGCTGATCATCTTGCCGATGACCCCTCCCGACGTGTTCGCGGCGACGAGCAGCGCCGGGTCGAGGCCCGCCTTCAGGGCGGCGCTCTGCTGCAGGGTCGCGAACAGCGCGTTGGCGCTCGTGTCGGAGCCCGTGACGGCGGTGCCGAACCAGCCGAGGATCGGGGAGAGGAAGGCGAACAGCGCGCCGGTCCCGGCGATGAAGGCGCCGATCGTGAGCGTCTGCCCCGACATGTTCATGAGGTACGCGAGCGCGAGCACGGCGCCGACGGTCAGCAGCGAGAAGCGGAGCTTCACGAGGGTCTGCACCCAGGTGCGCGCCGCCTCACGCAGGGGCAGCCGGTACACGAGCGAGACGACGATCCCGCACAGGACCAGGAGGCTCCCCGCGGATGAGAGCCACGGGAGGGTGTAGACCGTCGCGCTGGAGGGCGTGCCGGCGGCCGTGAGGATGTGGCCGTCCAGGCCCGGCCAGGGGATCTTCACATCCGTGAATCCGAGCGCCGCCTTGAGGTCGGGCACGAGCTTCGCGAGCGAGAAGACCACGATCACGAGCAGGTACGGGAAGGTCGCGAGGAAGACGGTGCGCGCGTTCAGCGGGGCATCCGACGTCGGGACGGGTCCCGTCGGCGCCGGCCGCACCGGCGCCGACGACCCGGCCGCCGTCGAGCCCGACGATCGCGAGGCGCCCGACGCGGCGGAGGTGCGCGATCCGGACCGTGTGCGGATGCTCCCCGTCGCGGCCTTCTCGGTCGCGAGCAGGTCGACGGCCGCGCCCTGCAGCAGCCGCTCGCGCGCCTGCTCGGTTCCCGCGGGGCGCCAGAAGCGCAGCAGGATGACCGCGGCGGCCATGCCGGCCAGCGAGGCGATGATGTCGGTGAGCTCGACCGAGATCCACGTCGCGCTCACCCACTGCGCGACGGCGAACACGACGCCGAAGACGAGGGTCGCGGGCCACGTCTGGCGCAGGCCCTTCCAGCCGTCCGCGAGCAGCACGATGATGAACGGCACGAACACCGCGATGACCGGCGTCTGGTGGCCGACGATCGCCCCGATGTGCCGGTAGTCGATGCCCGTGAGGGCGCCCGCCGTGATGATCGGGATGCCGATGGCGCCGAAGGCGACCGGGGCGGTGTTGGCGAGCAGGACGATCACGGCGGCGCGCATCGGCGAGAAGCCGGCCGCCATGAGCATCACGCCCGTGATGGCGACGGGGGCGCCGAAGCCGGCGAGCGCTTCGAGCAGCCCGCCGAAGCCGAACGCGATGATCACGGCCTGGATCCGCGGGTCGTCGGAGAGGGCGTTGATCACGCGGCGGAGGTCTTCGAAGCGCCCGCTGCGGACGGTCAGCTCGTAGAGCCAGATGGCGTTGAGCACGATCCACATGATGGGGAAGAGGCCGAAGACGAATCCCTGGGTCGACGCGAGGAGCGCGAGGTCCACGGGCATCCGGAATCCGAGGACCGCGACCAGCAGCGCCACCGCGAGTCCGGTGAGGCCCGCCCAATGGGCCTTCCAGCGCAGGACACCGAGGGCGATGAACACCGTGAGGAACGGAAGGCTGGCGACCAGGGCCGACAGAGCCAGACTGCCGCCGACCGGGGCGAGTTCGGGTGTGTACACGGGGTTCTCTTTTCGTACGCCGTTGTGCGAAACATCAACCTCTTAGAGGTCAGACCGCTAATGCACGGTATTCGACAGACCGCTAAGGTGTCAAGAGAATTCAGAAAGGCGGCGCGGATCCGATGACGGACGACGCATCCGACCCCCCGTGGCAGCCGGTGAAAAAGGCCCGCGCCCACGAATTGGTGATCGAGGCCATCGAGGATCGGATCCTCTCCGGCGCCCTGCACGTCGGCGACGCCCTGCCGCCCGAGCGCGAGCTCGCCACGAGCCTGGAGGTCAGCCGAGCGGGAGTCCGCGAAGCCGTGCGCGTCCTCGAGGCTCAGGGAGTGCTGCGGTCACAGCCGGGGGCGGGCGCGGCGGCCGGAACCTTCGTCGCGGCGCTTCCCCGCGAAGCCCTCACCCGCTTCCTCCGCCTGCACGTCGCTCTGTCGAACTTCACGATCCAGGACGTGACCGACGCCCGTGTCATCCTCGAACGGGCGAGCGCCGCGTCGGCCGCCCGCCGGCTCGACCCCGCCTCGCGCGCGGCGATGGTCGCCGCCCTCGACCGCATGGACGAGCCGCACGCTTCCCGCGACTCGTTCAACGAGGCCGACACCGCCTTCCACCTCGCGATCGCCGAGGCCTCGGGCAGCTCGCTCTCCGCCGCGCTGACGGCCGCCATCCGCAGCGCGATGAAGGTGCCCATCCTGCGCGCGGCCGAGCGCACCGAGCAGTGGCAGAGCGAGTCCACGCGGCTGCGGGCGGAGCACCGGGCGATCTTCGCCGCGATCGACGCGCACGAGGTCGAGCACGCGGCCGACCTCGCCGAAGCGCACATCAGGCGCGCCGCGTCGGTCCTGTTCGGCCTCGCGGCTCCGCAGGACTGACGCCGCCTCCGATCAGGTCGGGTCCGAGTTCATCTCCCAGTTCTTCGGCGAGCGCCACAGCGCGCTCGTCGTAAGGGACCGGATCATCTCCATCTCCTTGGGCAGGCGCGTGTAGAGCTTCATGAACAGCTCCTCCACATCGAGCAGTTCTGCCGTCCAGTCGCGCCGGTTGATCGCCATGCACGCGAAGAAGTCCTCTTCGGAGAAGTCGAGCCCCGTCCAGTCGAGGTCCTGATACTGCGGCATCCAGCCGAGCGGGCTCTCGATCGCGAACGCGCGCCCACGCGAGCGGGCGACGATCCACTGCAGCACGCGCATGTTCTCGCCGAAGCCCGGCCACAGGAAGTTCCCGTCCACGTCGCGACGGAACCAGTTCACCTGGAAGATGCGCGGAGGGTTGCGGATGCTGCGGCCGAAGGCCAGCCAATGATTGATGTAGTCGCCCATGTGGTAGCCGGCGAAGGGCAGCATCGCGAACGGGTCGCGCCGCACGACGCCCTGCTGACCGGCCGCGGCCGCCGTCGTCTCCGACCCCATCGTCGCGGCCATGTAGACCCCGTACGCCCAGTTGAAGCTCTGCGTGACGAGCGGGATGGTGCCGGCGCGGCGACCGCCGAAGATGAACGCCTTGATCGGCACACCCGTCGGGTCGTCCCACGCGTCGTCGAGCGCCGGGTTCAGGATCGCGGGCGAGGTGAACCGGGAGTTCGGGTGAGCGGCCTTCGTACCCGAGGCGGGCGTCCAGTCCCGCCCCTGCCAGTCGATCAGGTGCGCGGGGGCCTCGCCCATCCCCTCCCACCAGACGTCGCCGTCGTCGGTGAGGGCGACGTTCGTGAAGATCGTGTCGGAGCGGATCGACTCCATGGCGCTCGGGTTGGTCGCGTAGGAGGTCCCGGGCGCGACGCCGAAGTAGCCCGCCTCGGGGTTGATCGCGTAGAGGCGTCCGTCGTCGCCGGGCTTGATCCACGCGATGTCGTCGCCGACGGTGGTGACCTTCCACCCCTCCTCCTGGAAGTGCGCCGGCGGGACGAGCATCGCGAAGTTCGTCTTGCCGCACGCGCTCGGGAAGGCCGCGGCGACGTAGGTCTTCTCCCCCTGCGGATCCGTGACGCCGAGGATCAGCATGTGCTCGGCGAGCCAGCGGTCGTCGCGGGCCATGGAGGACGCGATGCGCAGGGCGAGGCACTTCTTGCCGAGCAGGGCGTTGCCGCCGTAACCGGATCCGTAGGACCAGATCTCCCGCGATTCGGGGAAGTGGACGATGTACTTCTCGTCGGGGTTGCACGGCCACGGGACATCCGCCTGGCCCGGCTCCAGCGGAGCGCCGACGCTGTGCATGCACGGGACGAACTCGCCGTCGGGCCCGAGCTGCTCGGCGGCGGCACGCCCCATGCGCGTCATGATCTTCATGCTGACGACGGCATACGGGGAGTCGGTGATCTGCACGCCCAGCTGGGCGATCGGCGATCCGAGCGGCCCCATGCTGAACGGGACGACGTACATGGTGCGCCCCGTCATCGACCCCGCGAACAGCGGGCGGAGGGTCGCCATCATCTCGCGCGGCTCCATCCAGTTGTTGGTGGGGCCGGCATCCTCCTCGCTGCGCGAGCAGATGAACGTGCGCTCCTCGACGCGGGCGACGTCGCTCGCGTCGCTGCGCGCGAGATAGCTGCGGGGACGCTTCTGCTCGTTCAGGCGGATGAAGGTGCCCGCCTCCACCAGCTCGGCGCACAGCGCCTCGTACTCGGCGTCCGATCCGTCGCACCAGTGGATGTCGTCCGGCGTGCACAGCTGCGCCATCTGCCCGACCCACGCGACCAGTTCCTCGTTGGTGATCCACTCCGGTGTGTTCATGCTCCGAGTATCCTCCGCCCGCCGCCGGGGACGGAAGCCGACGGTCCGCCTCGCGGCGCCGCGTACGCGCCCCGGGCGTGCGAAAAGCAGGCCGGATCGCCCTGCGGACGCCCCCCCGGGCCCCCGCACGTCCGATCCGGCCTGCTTTCGACACGGCGACGACGGCGTCGCCCGAGGGGCGACGCCGTCGGCCTCAGCGGAAGAGGGCGTTGACGGAGTCGTTCGCCGTGGCGAGCGACGCGGCGTCGCCCGTCCCCTTCAGGAACGACTCCACGGCGGCGGTCATGGTGTCGTTGAGCTCGGACCAGTGGTCGGCGATCGGCAGGAGCACCGTCGTCTTGTCCTCGACCTGCACGGTGAAGCCCGAGACGTCCCAGCCCTTCTCGGCGAAGGCCTCCTCGGCCTTGGCCGTCGAGGTCTTGATCGCCGGGAAGACCACGGCGGACTCGGCGATCACATCCTGGCAGTCGGTCGACGCCAGGTACGACACCCACTTCCACGCGGTGTCCGGGTTCTTCGTTCCGGCCCAGATGCCGTCCGAGAGGCCGTTGAACAGGCTGGCGCGCTCGCCGGACGGACCCACGGGCGTCGGTGCGACCTTCGTCGCCACGGAGCTCTGCCCGAGGTAGGAGGAGTTCATCCAGCTGCCGTCGGTGACGGTCGCGTAGCGGCCGGCGAGGTATCCGTTGAGCGGGTCCTGCTCGCTCAGGGCGATGTCGACGGACGGCATGTAGCCCGCGTCGATGAGGTGCTTGTACCAGGTGAGGCTCTCGACGAGCTTCGCGTCGCCGAAGTTCCACTCCGTCGTCCACGGCGTCTTGTCGCCGAAGTACCAGTCGTTGCTCAGGGCGTAGGGCGCCCACGTCTGCTGGCCCGAGGCGTTGAGCCCGTTGCCACTCAGCGCCAGACCGTAGACGGCGACCTTCGTCTTGTCGAAGCCCGGCTGGTTGCCGCGCACACCGTTCTGATCCACCGTGAGGGCGGCGATGAGCTGCTCGTAGGTGCCGCCGTCCTTCGGGTTCCAGGAGAGCGTCTCGAGCTGCTCGGGCGTGAAGCCGGCGTCCTGCGCCATCTTCTCGTTGTAGAAGAGCGCCACCGTGTCGAAGTCCTTCGGCAGGCCGTAACGCTGGCCGTCCTGACCGACCCACAGATCGGCGAGGCCGTCCTGGTAGATCGACAGGTCGATGCCGTCCTTCTCGACGCGGTCGCCGATGTCGAGCAGCTGGCCCTGCGAGGCGAACTGCGGAAAGTACGACAGGTGGTCGGCGAACACGTCCGGCGCCGTTCCGGAGGCGAACCCGGTGGTCAGCCCCTGCCAGTAGTCGGCCCAGCCGTACTGCTCGATCTTGACCGGGATGCCCGTGTCGGCGGTGAACGCGTCGGCGCACTGCTGGTAGGCGGGCTGCTGGTTCGAGTCCCAGAGCCAGTAGGTGATCCCGTCGGAGCCGGACGCGGAGCCGTCCCCCGAGCCGGCGCATCCGGTCAGGACGACGGGGATGGCGACGGCGGCGGCGACGATCGCGACGGCGCGACCGCGGTGGTGCGGTGTCTTCTTCATTGCAGAACCTCTCTCTTTCTCGGGTGGTGTGCGGGGCACTCGGCGCCGGTCGGGCGACGACGGGGGCGGGGCTACTTGATTCCGGAGTAGCCGAGGTTGTCGATGAGCTTTCGGCCGAACAGGACGAACAGGACGAAGACCGGCAGCGCGGCGATGAGGGTGCCCGCCATGAGCCCCGCCCAGTCGGGCCCGGTCTGGGGCGTCTGCGACCGGAAGATGCCGAGCGCCACCGTCAGCACGCGCGATTGGTCGGCACGGCCCACGAGCAGCGGCCAGAAGTACTCGCCCCACGCGGTGATGTAGGTCAGCAGCGCGAGGGTGAAGATCGGCGTCGTGGACATCGGCAGGATGATGCGGAAGAAGATCCGGATGTGTCCGGCGCCGTCGATCTTGGCCGACTCCTCGACCTCGCGGCTGATCCCGAGGAAGAACTGCCGCATGAAGAAGATCGCGAAGGGCGTCATGAAGAAGAACGGCAGGATGATGCCCGCCAGGGTGTTCAGCAGGCCGAGGTCGCGGATGAGGATGAAGTTCGGCAGCTGTACGAAGATCGGCGGGATCATCAGCGCGGTGAGGAAGAGGAAGAAGACGGCGTCGCGCCCCTTCCACTGGAGCCGCGCGAACGCGTACGCGGCCATCGCCGAGAAGAAGACCTGGCCGACGGTGATGACCGTCGCCACGACCACCGAGTTGCGCAGGTACAGCCAGAAGTCGATCGATCCGGTCGTCCCGCCCTCGGCGGCGGCCTCGGCGGGGCTGGCGAGGCCGAGGACGCGGCGGAAGGCTCCCCAGCTGAAGTCGACCGGCAGGAGGCTGCCCGCGTTCGTGTAGAGCGCCGTGTTCGTGGACAGCGCCGTGCGCAGCATCCAGTAGAAGGGGAAGAGGGTGACGAAGAGCAGGACGCCCAGGGCCGTCCAGGCGAGGATCCGTCCCCATCGGATGCGGCGGCGCGGCGGCGCCGGGCGCGGGGTCTCGGCCAGGTCGGCCGCGGTCATCGTGTCACCGTCGCCGGCGGGGGTGAGCAGAGTCGTCATGGGGGTTCCTCACGCCAGGTCCGACTGGTTGGAGCGCATGATCTTCAGCTGGAAGTACGCGACGATCGCGAGCGCCACGAGCAGGAAGACGGACATCGCCGACGCGTAGCCGAGGTCGAACCGCTCGAACGCCTGCTGGTAGATGTAGTAGTAGATGACCCGCGTCGAGTTGACGGGCCCGCCGGTCGTCGTCACCGCGACGGTGTCGAAGATCTGGAACGATCCGACGACGGTGATGACGAGGACGAGCGCCAGCACCGGACGCAGGAGCGGCAGCGTGATCGAGCGGAACATCCGAGTCTCGGAGGCACCGTCCAGCGCGCCTGCCTCGTACAGCTCGTTGGGGATCGTCTGCAGCCCGGCGAAGATCAGCAGGGCCGTGTATCCCACGTAGCGCCAGACGTTGATGAGCGCGATCGTCGGGATGGCCAGCGCCTCGTTGCCGAAGAACGCGACCCGATCGCCGCCGAGGGCGTCGATGACCACGTTGATGATGCCCGTCGAGTAGTCCATCATCCAGAACCAGACGAGGGCGACCACGACGTTGGCCACGAGGTACGGCAGCAGGATGATGCCGCGGATCAGGGCCGACCGCGTGAGCCGGTGCATGAGCACCGCGATGCCGATCGCGAGGACCGTCTGGACGCCGATGTTGATCACGACGTACCAGAGCGTGACGAGCAGGGCGTTCCAGAAGAGCGGATCGCCCATCATCTTCTGGTAGTTCTCGATGCCGATGAAGTCGCCCGAGCCCACGAGGTTCTGGTCGGTGAAGCTGAACCAGATGCCGCGCAGCGCGGGTGCCAGATAGAACGCCAGGAACCCGATCGCAGCGGGCGCGATGAACAGGAGCGCGACGCGCAGGTCGCCGCGGCGTCGCGCGGGCCGGGTCGCCGCGGCTCGCCGCGGGGCGTGCGCCGGGCGTGCGCCCCGTGCGGGGGCGGCGGGTGTCGTCGTCATGAGCTGACCGCCTTCACGTGCAGGAGCGTCGCCTGATCGGGACCGAGAGCGGGCACGTGCACGCCGATGTCGGCGAGCACGGCGCCCGAGAGGGTGATCCCCTCGGTCCACCAGGTCGGATGGACTCGTTCGTCGTACGGCGCGTCCGAGCCCGGTCCGGCCGCGACGAGCCGGTAGTCGACGTCGCGCTGCAGTCCCGGGAGGAGGACGCGGCCCGCGGGCCAGGTGACAGGTCGCTCGCGGAGCGTGACCAGGTAGAGCCCCTCCGTGCGGTCGGCAGCGACGGCTCCGTGCAGCCACAGGTCGCCCTGTTCCAGTTCGCGGCGCACCACCGTGCCGGAGTGGAGGAGGGCGCGGGAGCGACGGTAGAACGCGACCCACTCCGCCAGGCGGCGGGTGTCGGCGTCGGATGCCTCGGTGAGATCCCACTCGATGCCGAAGTGTCCGAAGAGCGCCGTCGCACAGCGGAAGTCGAGATCCAGGCGGCGCCCGGTCGTGTGCGCCCGCTCGGCGCCGACGTGGCTGCCGACGAGCTCCGGCGGGAGCAGCTGCGCCGTCCAGCGCTGGATCTGCTGACGCTCGTGCGCGTCGATGCAGTCCGAGGCCCAGACCCGGTCGGTGTGCTCCAGGATCTCGAGGTCGATGCGCGCGCCGCCCGACGAGCAGGACTCGATCTCGAGGCCGGGGCACGCGGTACGGATCTCGTCGAGGAGTCGGTAGAGCGCGAGCGTCTGCGCGTGCACGCCGGCGCGACCGGTGCGCGTGGAGCCCGCATCGATGAGGTCGCGATTGTGGTCCCACTTGATGAAGTCGATGCCGTACTCCCGCACGAGCGCGATGATCTGGTCGCGCACGCGGGCGAACGCGCCCGGATGACTGATGTCGAGCACCTGCTGATGGCGGAATCCGACCGGCATCCGACCCTCGACCTGCAGGATCCACTCCGGGTGCGCACGGGCGAGGTCCGAGTCGAGGTTGACCATCTCGGGTTCGAACCACAGCCCGAACTCCATGCCGAGCCCGCGCACCCCGTCCACGAGCGTGCGGAAGCGACCGTCACCCCAGGCCTCCTCCGACAGGACCCAGTCGCCGAGCCCCGCGGTGTCGTCGCGGCGGTCGCCGAACCAGCCGTCGTCGAGGACGAAGCGCTCGACACCGACGGCGGCGGCACGCCGGGCGAGGTCCAGGATCCGTTCGAGGTCGTGGTCGAAGTAGACCGCCTCCCACACGTTCATGACGACGGGGCGCGGCGATCGGGGGTGCTGCGGGCGGTCACGCAGGTGGCGGTGCAGACGCGCGGCGATCCCGTCGAGCCCCGCGCCGTACACCGCGTAGATCCGGGGCGTCTCATACTGCTCGCCGTGGCGCAGCTCGACCTCGCCCGGGAGCAGAAGCTCGCCCCCGAGGAGGAGCCGTTCGCCGGAGAACGCCCGCTCGCCGATCACGCGGTGGTTGCCGCTGAACGCCACGTGCAGGCCCCAGCCCTCACCGGAGGCGAACCCGAGATCGGCGGTGCCGGCGGTGAGGAGCGTCGCGGCATCCGCGCCGGTGCGGCCGTGCCTCCCCTCGCGCGCGTGGGTCCCGACCGTGAACGGACGGGTCTGGACGACCTTCTCCTTCGCCCAGCGGCCGGCGAAGTCCCACAGCTCGCTCGCCCGCGTCGGCACCGGCATCGCGAGCTGCACCGCTCCGACCGAGTAGTCCCGCTCGCCCAGATTCGTGAGCGTCGCCTGCAGCCGGACGATGCCGGTCGGCAGCATCTCGATCAGCAGCCGCACGGCCAGGAGCGCGTCGGCGTCGATCGCGGAGACCTCGACGAATCCACCCTCCTCGGTCTGGACGGTCCGGATCGCCGCCGGGATGAACCGGGGCGACCATGCGGCGCCCGCCCGGTGGCCGTCGACCCCCGGCGTCCCGACCCAGCCGCGGCTGCCTTCCGGCAGGACCGAGACCGTGACCTCGACATCCACCCCGTTCGTCGCCCGCGGGGCGCGTGCGGCGGCGGCGACGACCGCCGCCTGCGCGTCGGTCAGAGCGCCCGGGTCGGCGCCCCAGTGGGTGACGACCGGCAGCGAGTCCGTCGGAAGGGCCAGCACGAGCGCGACACCCGCGGCGGCCAGTCGCACCGCTTCCGGCCAGGCGGTGCCGTCTGCATCCGATGCGTGCTGCGCGTGGGTTCCTGCGGTACTCAAAGCTTCTTCGCCCCTCGAAGGTCGGCCGTCCTCGGCGATCCTGCAAACGTTGGTCAAAAGCTAGCACGCCGACGCGACGATCTGCAAACGTTGGTCAGAAGGTCGTCGCCGAGGTCGATCCACCGGGTCACGAAGGAGCGGGGACCGACGAGGTGCGCGCTCAGGACGGGGCGGCGGCGCTCTCCCGCACGGTCAGCCGGGGGTGCACCGCGGAGTCCGCGGGCCGCTCGCCCGTACGCATCCATTCATCGAGCAGGCCGAAGGTGCGGCGACCGAGGTCGGTGAAGTCCTGCGCCACCGTCGTCAGGGCGGGCACCCACATCTGCGCGAACGGCTGATCGTCGAAGCCGACGAGACTGACGTCCTCCGGCACGCGTCGCCCGCGTTCGGCGAGCGCCCGGGCGACACCGATCGCGAGCTCGTCGTTGCCGCAGAGGATGGCCGTGACCTCGGGGTCGTCGACCAGCGCCTGTGCCGCGTCGTAGCCGGAGGTCGGGGAGTAGAGGGCCTGGACGACCTCGGGCACGGGTGCTCCGGCCGCTTCGAGCGCCATGCGCCACCCCCACTCGCGCCCACTACGGCGGCGGGTCGCCGGGATCGCGACGTGGTGCACCGTGCGATGCCCCAGGGCGAGCAGGTACTCGGTCGCCTCGCGCCCGCCGGCCTCGTCGTCCAGGAAGGCGTGCGGGCACGACCCCGACTTCCGTCGCGCCCCCGCAGCGGCGACCACGGGGACCACGTCGGGCAGCGCCTCCAGCGTCGCGACGCCCACCTCGTCGAACTCGATCACGATCACGCCCGCGAGCGCCTGCGACAGCGTCACGTCGATCGCACGGGCGATGTCGCCGGGATCGCCCGACTCGATCACCCCGATCATCACGACGTAGCCGGCGGCGCGTGCGGCCTCCTCGATGCCCTGCAGGGTCGCCGCGTATCCGAACCGGGCGGTGTTGCGCGCGAGCACGGCGATGGTGGACCGTCTTCCGCTGACGAGGGTCTGGGCCGCCGCGTTCGGGCGGTAGCCGAGCTCGTCGACGGCCGCCTGGACCTTGGCCCGCAGCTTCTCGCTCACCGGAGTCCGTCCCGTCAGCACGCGCGACACCGTCGAGACGCTCACGCCCGCTTGGGCGGCGACATCGACCAGTCCGGGCGGCTTGCGGGGTGTGGGCACCCTTCGACCGTAGTGCAAACGTTGTTCAACGGCGTCGTCGGGTCAGCCGTCCGGGCCTGGGGGACTTGGGGCGGGGGGGGTTGGGCAGGGGGCGGTGCTGGGCGTGGGCTGGGCTGGGCAAGTGGCCTGGGCTGGGGTGCTCGGCGTGCGAAAAGCAGGCCGAACCGCCGTGCGGACGCCCCCCGGGGCCCCGCACGTCCGGTCCGGCTTGCTTTCGACACGGCGACGGCGCCGCCCCGAGGGGCGACGCCGTCGGGGCGGGGCCTGGAGCCGTCAGCGCACGCTCCGGATCAGGGTGATCAGCCCGGCGCCCACGAGAGCCAGCACGCACGCGATCGGGAAGATCGCCTGGTAGCCCGCCATCGAGATCGCCGCCGCGGCCAGCAGCGGGCCGAGGATCTGACCACCCGTGTTCGCCAGGTTCAGGATGCCGAGATCCTTCGCCGCCGTCCCCGGATTGGGCAGCACCTCGACGTTCAGCGCCTGATCGACGGCGTTGAACGCGCCGATGCCGATGCCCGCGATCACGCCGTACGCGATGAGCGTCCACGGCTGCGCGGCGAAGGCGGGGATGAGCACGCCCACCGCGATCAGGAGAGATGCTACGACGACCGGGAGCTTGATCCGCCGGATCTTGTCGGCCACCGGGCCCGCCACCGCCGCCATGAGCAGCGCCGTCACCATGAGACACAGGGAGATGAGCGAGATGTAGGCCTTCGTGCCGTCCTCATCCTGGCCCATGTAGTCCGTGAGGATGTACAGCTGATAGCTCGAGACGCCGAACGTCGCCGCCATGACGAGGAACTTCCCGAACAGCGCCAGGTAGTAGTCCCGTGCGCGGTGACGCGGGAACGTGAAGTTCTCGAGGAGCATGTCGCGGTCCAGTCGGCGTCGGGGCATCCCGAGGCTCGACGGCTCGCGGATGACGAACGCCGCCACCGGTCCCGACAGGAGCGTCAGCACCGCCATCAGCAGGAACCCGACGGTCAGCGCACCGAGGAACTGCGCCCCGACGATCTGCCCGCCGTAGAGCCCCGCGGAGTAGCCGAGCGCGTAGATCGACGCGATCGTCCCCCGGTGGCGCGGCGCCACCCGATCGGCGATGACCGCAATCAGGGGCGCCACGATGGCGTTGAGGAAGAACTGGTACACGCACCACGCGATCACCAGGAGCGTCACCGTCGGCATCGCGCCGACCACGACGAGCATGACGGCGGATGCCACGGAGCCGAAGACGATCCATGGCGTCCGCCGCCCCCAGCGCGACCGCGTGAGGTCGGACAGGGCGCCGAAGAACACGTTGGCGATCGTCGCGACGATCATCGCGCTCGTGGCGAGCAGGGCGATGACGCCCGCCTTGCCGTCGGGGTCGAGCTCTGCGACCTTGGCGGGCAGAAGTACCGCATTGACGCCCAGGTAGGGCGCGAGCCACAGCACGACGCCGAGGGCGAGCCCGATGCCGATTCGCACGGGACGGCGAGGCTGCTGGCCGTCCGTGACGACGCCGGACCACGACCCGGCACCCGCCGCGGTCGCCGGAGCGGTCGGGCTCACAGGGTCACCTCCGTCACGGCTGCGTCGGAGTCGCCCCAGAACGAGGACGCCTCGATCACGACACCGCCCGCGGGGACGGCGATCCGCCGTACCGCGGCGTCCCACACACCGAGCGCGGTGAGGTCGAGGGCCACCTCGACGGTCTCCGTGGCGCCGGCGGCGAGTGGAACGGACCGGAACCCGAGCAGTTCGCGCTCCCCGCGGCGGTCTCCGTCGGTGCGCGAGCCGTAGACCTGCACGACGTGGCGACCGTCGCGGCCGCCGGTGTTGCGCACGGTCACGGTGGCGCGGGCGGTTCCGGTGTCGCGGTCGACGTCGGCCACCTCGACCGTGTCGATCGCGTACTCCGTGTAGCTGAGTCCGAAGCCGAGCGGGAACAGCGCGTCGACGCCGTTGCGCTGGAGGAGCCGCTGCCCGTACCACCGGTCATAGGTGATCGCGGTGGCGTCGATGTCGAGGGGCGGAAGGTCGGCGGCGGATGCCGGGATCGGATAGGGCATCCGACCGGAGGGGTCGGCGTGGCCGAGCAGCACGTCGGCGAGCGCCGTGCCGGCCTCCATCCCGCCGTACCACCCGACGACCAGTGCGGGAACCTCGGCCTGCCACTCCTCGACGAGGACGGCCCCGGCGTTGACGAGCACGACGACGGTGCGCGCATTGGCCGCGGCGACCGCCCGGATCAGTTCGACGTGCGCGGGCTTCAGGTGCAGGTCGCGCCGGTCGCCTCCGGCGCTCTCGGCACCGACCATGCTGACGCCGCTGCCGAAGGCGGCCTCGACTGTGACCTGGTCGGCGCGCTCGGCGTCGTTCCGCGGCTCCGGATAGGTGGCGCGGAGGTCGTCGCGCAGGGCGAGCGATCCGTCGAGGAACTCGCCCTCATCCTCGGCGGTGAAGCCGACGACCACGACGGCGACGTCCGCCGCGGCGGCCTGGCGGGCCGACTCGTCGAGGTCGTCCCCCGTCGCGACGACCTCGACACCGGGGAGTGCCGCACGGATGCCCGCGAGGGGCGTCGTCACGAAGGGCGGACGGACGTCGGACGAGCCGTGGTCACCCGTGTTGGCCCGGTCGGCGAGCGCACCGACCACGGCGATCCGGGTGAGAGCGGTCGCCTCGAGCGGCAGGAGCGGCCGGGCACCGCCCGTGACGCTCTCGTTCTTGAGCAGCACGATGGCCCGCGTCGCCGCCTCGCGGGCGAGCGCGACGTGCTCGGGGCCGGCGACCTCCACGTCGGCGGCGTGCTCGGTCTGGGCGTGGTGTCGCAGAAGAGCCGCGATCAGTCGACGCCCGGAGCGGTCGACGTCCGCCCAGGTCGCACGGCCGGAGTCGAGGGCCGCGCGCAGGCGTTCGCCGCGCTGCTGCCGGAACGGCGCCTCGACGTCGAGGCCGGCGCGCAGCGAGTCCGCCGCGTCGCGCAGACCCCAGATGAAGTCGCTGATGACGAACCCGTCGAAGCCCCAGTCCTCGCGGAGCGTGCGGGTGAGGAGCTGGGGGTTCTGACCCGCCCAGGTGCCGTTGACCGAGTTGTAGGCGCTCATCACCGACGCGACACCGGCCGCGGCGACCGTCCGGAAGTGCGGCAGGAACACTTCGTGGAGGGTGGCCTCGTCGACGGTGACGTCGACCGTGAAGCGTCCGTTCTCCATCGAATTGAGCGCGAAGTGCTTCATGCAGGCCATCGCGTTGCGCTGCACACCGCGCGAGAGCGCCGCTCCCATGGCTCCCAGCAGGACGGGCTGATCCGAGTAGGTCTCCTGTGCGCGACCCCATGCGGGGTGGCGCGGCAGGTTGATGCACACCCCGCCGAAGAAGTTCCCGTCCTGCGCCCGGATCTCGCGGCCGATGGCCACCCCGACGCGCTCCTCGAGCTCAGGGTCCCACGTGGCGCCGCGTGCCATCGACACGGGGAACGCGGTGGAGGACCCCACGACGCACCCGCGCGGACCGTCCGCGAAGCGGATGCCCGGGATTCCGAGCCGATCGGCGGAGCCCATGACGTAGGGCGTGAGGTTGTACCCCTCCTCGACGAAGCTCCGCATGGCGGGCCAGAAGTCCTCGTCGCCGTCGAGGAGGCCGAGCTTCTCGTCCGAGGTCAACGCGGCGTAGAGAGCGGCCGCCTCGACACCCGGCGATGCCCCGTTCCGAACGCGATCCACCGCCCGGGGGAAGGCCGTCGCGGTGACTGCGGGCGCCGGCAGGTCCGCGTCGTGGTCGAGTGTCGTGCGTGCTTCTTCGCTCATCGTCCCGTCTCCTTCAACGAGGTTACTGAACACTAAATGAGTGTTCAGTAACGTACTCTAGAAGCCGGACGGGTCGCCCCGCAAGAGACGACGCGAGCCGGCGGGGCGCCTACACTCGCACGGGAGGAGAGTCATGGCACCGCACGGAACCGGCCGCACGCGCAAGAGCGTGGCGGAGCGGCGCGCCGACATCCTCGAGGCGGCGACCGCGCTCATCAGCGAGCGTGGATTCCGCGGGACGGCTCTGCGCGACATCGCGGCCCACGCGGGGATCACCGAGGCCGGCATCCTCTACCACCTCGGCTCGAAGGACGGCCTGCTGATCGCGGTCCTCGAGCATCGCGACGAGGTCGACATGACCTCTCTGGCCGCGAACCTGGGCATCGACGTCGCGGCGCTCGACGCCGACCCGCTCCCGGTTCCCCTCGCCGACCTGTGCCGGGCACTGGTCGAGCGCAACGCGCGGCAGCCCGAGATCGTCCGGCTCTACGCCACGCTCGAGGCGGAGTCGCTCGATCCCGACCACCCCGCGAGCGCCTACTTCCGGCGTCGGGAGTCCTGGGCCCTCGGCATCTTCGAACGCGCCGCGCAGACGGCTGGCTTCACCGACCCCCGCCGGGCCGCCCTGGCGACGCTCTCGCTGATGGATGGGCTCCAGCTGCGCTGGCTGCGCTCGGAGAACGACCTCGACCTGACGTCTGCGTGGGATCAGCTCGCCGCGGACATCGTCTCCCCCGCGCCGCGGGAGGGCTCAGCGCTGTGACAGCTGCGGCACGACCGCGAGCCGCGGGCCGTCGGCCGAGCCCGCTGCCCGCACGAACTCCTCCAGCTCGTCCAGATCGTCGATGCGGCGGCTCTCGACGCCGTAGCCTGCGGCGATCGCCGCGGGGTCGAGGCCCGGCAGGTCGAGGTATCCGGCTCTGCGCATTCTAGGTGGGGGTGAGGGGGTCAAGTCCGCCGGCGATCAGGAGCATGCGGAGCCGGTAGTTGTCGTAGTTGGTGAAGCCGCGGGCGATCCGGCGGGC